>JBQCIS010000049.1:0-24529 GCA_051953515.1 Mucilaginibacter sp. | reverse complement strand
ACATCATATCAAGTCGTTTCTGGTTATTTCCATATTGTTGCTGGTTTATTCCATTGGGCAGGTATTTCATCTTTCGTCGCTCATTATTGTGCTCGCGCTTGGGTTGTTCCTCAATAATGCCGGGCAGATTAAACTCCCCTGGTTCCGTAAATATTTTATTTATCCCAAGCTACGGAGCGATATAGGGCAACTATTCCAGCTATCGGCCGAAAGCGCGTTTGTTATGCGTACCTTTTTCTTTATTATGTTCGGCTATACCATGGATATTACCCAGTTGCAAAAAATATCGGTGCTTATTAACGGCGGGGTTATGTTACTGGCAATTTATGTGGTACGTTTCCTTTACATACGGCTCGTATCCAAAACAGATACCATGCCCGAACTGGTGCTCGTTCCGCGCGGATTGATCAATATTCTGCTGTATTACAGCATCCCGGCAGCTATGCGTGCAAAAGGTATTGAAACAGGTTTATTGTTTGTGGTGGTACTGGGTACAAGTGTTATTTTGAGTTTAGGGCTACTGATTACCAAACGGCAGGTTAGGGAAACAGGGGGTGGATGATTTTGTGAGTTAGGGTAACTAACAAATCGTGTCATGCCGAACTATAAAATTGGAGCAACTCTGAATGTGAAATGACAACTTAAAAAAATATGTCATTACGAGCGGAATGTGGGTAAGGTTGCGTGGCGAAGCAACCTCGTCGCTTACCAGGTTTGCACACGAGGCGGTTGCTTCGTAGCCCCATGCCTTTTCCCTACGCCGCTCCTCGCAATGACATGATTTTTTATTTGCGATCCCTATTCCGTCCGCTCCTCTCTCCTTACCAATAATACCTCGTCGCCATCCAAAGGCAAATACCCATACTCATAGCTGAAATGATAGGTTTTACCGTTGTGTGTATTATAAATGCGGGTGCAATAATCAAAGTTAAACCCCTTGGCTATCATCTTCTCGCGGGTGGTTTTTGTTTTGCCTGACGGATTGAGCTCTTCCATAACACGGCGGTTGCGCCGCAGAATATTATTGATATTGCGGATATAATTGGAGCTGTTGCTGTTCAACTGATTGTTGTAGTTGTTCCGGCACATATCATTACAGAATTTTTTATCTGCACGCCCAACCAGCGGTTCGCCGCAATCCAGGCAAAATCTTTCCTTGTTCATATTGCTAAGTTATGCAATTAATTATCCGTTTACAAACGCTTACAAACGGAAACTGTCGACTACAAGCAGTTAACAACCGAATAAATTTCTCGGCCACCTGCAACTTTGTATCACCAACGAAAAAGAAAAATTGAATAAAATGAACGCATTACGAAACAGCGTACGCCTGGTTGGCAACCTGGGTATGGACCCTGAAATAAGGGCTTTAGATAATAACCGTAAGATGGCGCGGGTATCAATAGCCATTAATGAAAGCTACAAAAACGACAAAGGCGAAAAAATTACCGATACACAATGGCACAGCCTGGTGATGTGGGGCCAGCAGGCAAAATTTGCCGAAGATTACCTGAAAAAAGGCGATGAAATAGCCATTGAAGGCAAATTGTCCAGTCGCAGTTATACCGATAAAGACGGCAATAAACGCTACGTTACCGAAGTGGTTGTAAATGATTTTATAAAAACACGGCAGGCTTAAACCACCAAGAAATATCACCTTATCACAAACGAGGACCGTCTTTACCAAACGGTCCTTTTTTTTTATTAATATACCGCAGTTGGCCTTGAGGTGTAACCGGTACAAGTAACTTGAAGTGCTAAAAAATACAGCTGCAGTACGTTACCGTTCAAATACGACAATAAAAAAACTCCTGCTTTTAGCACAGGAGTTCTTGGTACCCCAATGGGGTATTAATTTTTATAAGGAGTAACTCATTTTACAATCAGTCGAGCAGATGCCTGCCCCTTATTATGAATGTTCTTACGATCATAAAAACAGGAACCGCGACTATTATAGCCTCAATGATCATGATCTTGTCCATGACAAAAAAATTAATGATTTGTATAAAGATTATAGGTTTATACAGCAAAAATCATACCCTATTATAAATAGTATCAGCGTATTGCATCTTTTATAGCGCAGCAAATTTTCACAAGGAGAGGATGTAGTAAACACCACTCAAAAAAATGGATAAAAAACACCACAGTTTGAGTATTAAATTCTACACCCTCGTAATAGTGCGATTTTATTTTAAGGGCTAAAAATCAGTACGATACTAACAGTGTTCAGGGGTTGCTTAAAGCGACGGGTAAAATTTTACCGTTAAAGAAATTATGCCCTGTTATGGCAAAATCAGCTATATATTTGCCCATTTCAAAGGCCATTACCGGCGATTGATAGCCCGGAAAGGCTTTCTCCAGCATCTCTGTTTGGGCCGAACCAAGCGCCAGGCAATTTACCCGAATATCTTTCCCGGATAATTCCTGTGCCAAACATTCCGTAAGATTATGCAAAGCGGCTTTACTGGCCGAATAGGCAGACAGTCCTACAAACTTAGCGCTGCCCTGGAACCCGCCCATGCTGCCAATATTCAGTATATGCGAACCGGCAGGCATCAAACCGAGCATGGCCTGTATTATGCGCACGTGGCCGATGTAATTACTTTGCAGCATCTCCACAAAATCAGTCTCGCTAAGCTCGGTAAACGGCTTGTTAACGAGCATTCCGGCATTGTTAATAAGCACGTCCACCCGGTTATCAAAATTAGCGGCTATGAATTGCAGCAAACCGCTATAATCGTCGTGAACGATATCAAAAGCGATAGCATATATTTTTGTGTCGGGCGAGAGGCTGTTAACAATTTCAAGCAGGCGCTCCAGTTTATCCTGAGAGCGGGCAAGGGCAATAATTTTATGCTTGCCTGATGCAGCGAGTTCTATCGCGGCCTCAAAACCCACACCGCTGCTGGCCCCGGTTATAATAATATTCATAAAGATCTGATTCGGAAAAAAAGCGCTACTTCTTATAAGGAAATACGACGCTGCAATATAAACAGATTGCTTATACTTTTAAAGCGTTCTGGTTTTAGTGGCGCCACGTTACACAACCAGGCTCTCGTCCACCGGATGTTCTATTAAATATAAGCCGTCGTTAATAAGTTTGGAGTACTCCGGTTCATTGGCGGCTTTCTTCACCAGGAAATCCCTGATCTCCGTTGCAAGTGCCGGTTCGGTGTGTTCATGCTCCAATAACTCTAATATTTCCATCGCGCAAAGCCAATCGTCATGATGACGATCCTGCAACATGCGCCATACATTGCCAAGATAGCCAAAATCGCCGCCGTTATGCCTGCGGTTGCGCACCTGCTGGTATAACTGGTGCAGCTCAAGGGTATCCTCATCATACTTTACATGATGCGTTTCGGTGCTCGATTTATAAACAATCTCTAAAAACTTATCTTTATCGGCAGCACCGCAAAAAACAGATACGATCTTCTCACCTACCGCCATATCATATACACCCCAATCAGGTTCAAAAAGCTTAGTGCCTTCTTTATTCCAAACCGTACAGTCTGTAAAGGTAATGAGCTGTGTTTTGCTGTTTGATGAATAAATGCTTTTGACATTCCCGGCCAGGATTATCCCGCTTTCAAAATTCAGTGTTACGTTATTACCCGTTTTTATACCAATAACGGCAAGCTCATTGTCAGTAAGATCCTCAAACGGCTTATCTACACCTTTTAAGCGCCCCACCGGCGAACTGAACCCTTCTTTATGAAAGTCCTTCCCATGGCCTTTTAATTCCTTATTGTCTGTTGCCAGGGCTGTTTCGCCGAGCGTTTTCAAAAAGTAAACACCGTTAGCATCTTCTTTAAAATCAATAAAAGTGCCCGAAACCTGTAAACCGGAGCTATATACAGCTGTACAGGTATTGCGGCTTTGGATAGCCTTTTTTAACCCATAGGTGCCGCCTACCCTAAACGACATGGTATTGGCAAATTGCTCCAGCACATCAATCAGGTTCTGAAATGTTGGCGTTACGAATAATTGTGGCTGTGGTTTGGTGATATCGTAGGTGTAGTTTACCGCGTCGATGGTATACCATATCTTTTTCACATCCTCACGCATGCAACTGGCACTTTCGCCGATGGACGACAGCAAGCCCGCACCATATATTTTCGGATCTTCCAGCGTGCCGATAAGCCCATATTCTACTGTCCACCAATGTAAACGGCTGAGCAAAGCCATTTCAGATGGTTCGCCCATATTGTTCTGACGATGTTCGAGCAGCTCCTCCGCCTTTTTGATCGCCTCCGCATCGGCATCGGGCATTTCTTTTAGAATGGATAAGGAGCGAATGGCTTCGTATAACTCAAAGTCCTGCGCCGAGAACATCGCCTTCGCCCCTATCGAGCCAAAATAACTGAGGTATTGATGATAATCATGATCGGCAATAATAGGCGCATGCCCGGCAGACTCGTGTATGATATCCGGCGCTGGTGTATATTCGATATGATGAAGTTGGCGGATATCTGCCGCGATCACCAGCACACGGTAAGCCTGGTATTCCATAAAGGCAGCAGGCGGTATAAAACCGTCAACCGTCACCGCTCCCCAGCCGATCTTGCCGAGGGCATCGTTCATTTCCTGCAAACTGGGTATCTTCTCGATCGTCAGTCCGGCGGCTTTGAGGCCCGGAATGTATGGATAGTAGGCGATATTTTTAAGGAAGCTATAATTCTGGCGCATAACATAGCGCCATACAGCATGATCTACCGGCGTATAGTGTTCATAATGCTGCTCAACAATAAACTGCTTTAAATGTGCAGGCAGGGCAGCCACCTGCGGGTTACCAAAGTCATTAAACTGGCTCATACTGACGATATACAATAATCAAAACGCCAATTTCGTAAAATGGTTGTATGACTTTCAAATTTCAGATCATTATTCTGAAATTTGAAAATTATTGGAATTTTATTCCAGAAATCATTCCTTTTCCAAACTTGGTTTGCCGGAATTATCCATACCGTCTTCCAGTCGCGAAGGGCGGATCACATAGTAAATACCAAACAGCGCAACAAAAAGCGAGATAAGGTAGAAAGAGATACTCAGGTAAATACCCAGCCCCGCGTCGATATGAAAGAAAGGCGCGCCTTTCTGAAAGATTAGTTCACGCGCACCGGCGCCGCCAATGGTAATAGGCACAACAGCGGCCAATGCCGAAACAAGGAACGCCAAAAGATAAGGCGCAAATTTACCCGTAAAATCCTGCCCTAAGAGCACCATAATAATAGTTAGTACCTGGAACGATTGCACCACCACCGCTTTGGCATGGCCCTTAAAGAAATGTTTGTTGTTATACTCTTTAAAAAACTGGCGTACAACAACGTAATAAACCACGCTGCCAATGCCAAATACAGCAAGCGGAATACTAAAGCTGATATCAATTTGCGGACTGAATATCTTCAGCGCCACTACAATAAGCCCGATGGCCCACAAGCCGCTTAGCCGGTCGAACAGGATGGCCCAAAATACTTTCTTTGCAGGCAGATCATACTTTTTGTTGAGCAGGTATATTTTGTAACCATCGCCGCCGATACCGCCGGGCAGAAGGAAATTGTAAAATATGCCCAGCATGTACAGCCTGAAGTTGAACAAGGTATTTACCCGCAGATTTATCGACTTAAAAAAACTCAGCAACCGCCATGAAGAAGCCACCATTGAAGCGAAATAGAACACAACGCCCAACGCCATAAAACCATAATTTGCATGCAGCATTTTAGCCTTCACCTCGCTGAAATGCACCTTGCTGAAAACATAGTATAGTAAAGCGCCGGTAACCGCAAACTTTAGTACGGTTTTAGTGATGCTCCAGAGTGTATCTTTCCAGGTTTTGGGTTTTATCTCTTCCTCAACCTCGTGTATGATAGACTGTTCTATTTCTTCCATTTGGCGCAAAGTTACGCTTTATAACGAGGATTGCATGAATATATAGTGTAGATTGAAGCGGATATTTACTATTTTTGATTCACCTTGCAAAGGATTTCTTAGTAAGTGAATACTTAAACCACATAAATTACTTCAAAGAATAAGCGGGTTGTCACGCTGATTTCTATGATAAAAACAAATACCTTATCAAAATAATTTGCTTTTATCATAGAAATCAGCATGACAGCCGCGCGTTCGCAGGTAAATTACACTCTAAAACAGCATTGTAACCACTATACCATCTTTCACCCTTAACCGTAATTTAATCATCAAAATCCTATCCAATATATTAATTTTGCGCCATGAGTAATGTAAAAGTAGGATTGGTGCAAATGAGCTGCACTGCCGACAAACAACAGAACCTGGATAAAGCCATTGCTAAAGTTAGAGAAGCGGCGGCAAAAGGCGCGCAGATAGTGTGCCTGCAGGAGCTTTTTACCTCACTGTATTTTTGCGACGTTGAGGATTACGACAACTTTAAACTGGCCGAGGCCATTCCCGGTCCGTCGACAGATGTTTTGTCTGCCGTTGCTGCCGAACTGGGTGTGGTGATCATCGCCTCGCTGTTTGAGAAACGGGCGCAGGGTGTTTACCACAATACTACCGCTGTATTGGATGCAGATGGCAAGTACCTGGGCAAATACCGCAAAATGCACATACCGGACGATCCGGGCTTTTACGAAAAATTCTACTTCACCCCCGGCGATTTGGGCTACAAGGTTTTCAAAACCAAATTCGCCACCATCGGCGTGCTCATCTGCTGGGATCAGTGGTATCCTGAAGCGGCACGCATCACCGCGTTAATGGGCGCCGAAATATTGTTCTACCCTACCGCTATCGGCTGGGCCACCTCGCAGGATGAAGCAACCAATACCGAGCAATACAACGCATGGCAAACCATACAACGCTCGCACGCGGTAGCCAACGGGGTACACGTGGTAAGCGTTAACCGCAGCGGGCAGGAAGGCGAACTGAAGTTTTGGGGCGGCTCATTTGTAACCAATCCGTTCGGCAGGGTACTGTACCAGGCTTCGCATACCGACGAAGAGATCATTGTTCAGGAGTTGGACTTAAATAAATCTGATTATTACAGAAGTCACTGGCCGTTTTTGAGAGATCGCCGTATTGATTCGTATCAGCCAATAACTAAACGTCTGATCGACGAAGATTAATTGAGTCCGGAAGTCGGAAAGTCCGCAAGTCCGAAAGAAAAGAACCTAAACTTATGAGTTTTAAATTCGAGAAGTTATTAGTTTGGCAAAAGGCTATTGATCTTTCTGCTGATGTGAATGAATTAAGCAAATCCTTTCCAAAAGATGAGCTTTTTATATTGACTTCTCAAATAAAAAGGGCGGCAGATTCTGTAGCGTTGAATATTGCAGAAGGATCAACCGGGCAATCAAATGCAGAATTTAGTAAGTTTTTAGGATACGCCTTACGATCAGATGTGGAAGTTGTGAGTTGCCTGTACTTGGCACAAAAACGCGGTATTATCAACGACGTAAATTTCGCAAAGCTTTACCAGCAATGTGAAGAAATATTAGTAATGGTTAATTCATTGCGAAACAAGCTTAATAATGACAGCAAATAAAAATCTTTCGGACTTTCGGACTTTCCGACTTTCGGACTCCCTTAAAGGCTTTTCCTTTCCCGCCGAATGGGCGCCACACACCGCCACATGGCTTTCATGGCCGCATAAAGAAGACTCATGGCCGGGAAAGATCGGCCTGATCTATAACCGTTATGCCGAGTTCATCAAAGTGGTAGCCGAAGGCGAACTGGTACGCATAAACGTAAAAGATGAGCAGATGGCCGCTTTTGCCAAACAGCAGCTGCATGTTGTTGGGGCGGATATGAGCAAAATTGAGTTCTACAACTTCCCTACCAACGATGCCTGGTGCCGCGACCATGGCCCGGCATTCCTGATCAACCCGGAAACAAAACAAAAAGTAATTGTCGATTGGGGCTATAATGCATGGGGCGGTAAATATCCGCCGTTTGACCTGGATGATGTTATCCCTACCAAAATAGCGGAGCGTTTTAACCTGCTGGTTTACCATCCGGGTATTGTAATGGAAGGCGGCTCGGTTGATTTTAATGGCAAAGGCACCGTTT
This sequence comes from Mucilaginibacter sp., assembly GCA_051953515.1. Classification (GTDB taxonomy): domain Bacteria; phylum Bacteroidota; class Bacteroidia; order Sphingobacteriales; family Sphingobacteriaceae; genus Mucilaginibacter. The sequence continues at coordinate 16,486 of JBQCIS010000049.1, read as the reverse complement.
TAACTACAACCGCCTGTCTGCTGAATGAGAACCGCAACCCGCACCTTAACCAGCAGCAGATAGAAGAATACCTGCGTCATTTTTATGGCGTTGAGCAGGTTTTATGGCTGGGCGACGGCATTGTGGGCGATGATACCGACGGCCATATAGATGATATTACCCGCTTCGTAAACGAAGACACAGTAGTTACCGTTGTGGAAGAAAACAAAAACGACGAAAACTACCATATACTGCAGGAAAACCTGCAAACGCTGAAAACCATGCGCCTGCTCAACGGCAAACAACTGAATATTGTCGAGCTGCCCATGCCCGACCCGGTGATCTATGAAGATCAGCGCCTGCCGGCATCTTATGCAAACTTTTATATAGCCAACTCGGCGGTAGTGGTGCCAACTTACCGTTGCGAGAACGACGACAGGGCGCTTACCATACTACAGCAATGCTTCCCCGACAGGAAAGTAGTGGGTATCGATTCAACCGATATTATCTGGGGATTGGGCAGCTTCCATTGCTTGAGCCAGCAGGAACCGGCGGTTTAATCTTTAACAACAAACCACGGCGCTCCAAGTACGCCCTCCTTCTCGTCAATATTTACAATTGAGCCTATTGGCTTGTTGTAATAATACGATGAAGACACGGTTATGCTTTTTGTTCCACTAAAGCCATTACATTCACCTAATACCAAAGTATAGGATGTTGATTTACCATGTGTTATATAAGCATCTTCCACCTTTGCCGGGTACTCATGAACTGGTGATCGGTCAAAGGTACAATTGATCATTAGGGTGATACCAAAAGCATAAATACACCCTATAAATAATACAAAAAATATTTGGCTTAATACACTGGCTTTGACTTTCACCACTGACAGATAAAAAAGCACACTGCAAACTATAAGTGCAACAATGGCTGTCGCATCCCATAATTTATCAAACTTAATTATTTCGGCTTTTAGTGAATACAATACCAATGCTGCCGAACCGAACATTAAACCTATAAAAACAGGCGAATATGCACTATTCCTGCCTGCAAACAGCCTTAATATACCTTTTCCCTTAGCCATTAACAACATGCCTAACAAAGGATAAACAAAAAACAATAAAGAAAGATATATATTCAAGTTCTTTACAATAGTCCCTGTAAATATCATCCCCATACCTCCCAAAATATACGTCAAATTATACTGACGATATGTTTTAAAAAATTCCTCTCTGTCGTTTTTTGTTGCACCCAATGTCGCATCCTGCAATATTTCTTCTTTTGATTCCTCGAAATCTGCTTTATTAAGATCTTTATAGTTTTCATTAAACCACTTGCGCAAGTCGCCATCCTGCGTTAGGCTACCAAAATCTCTTATCATTATTTTATGATAACCTTGTCCTTCGGGAATAATATATAATGCGTTTTTTGTTGTCCGGTAACCCTTTATATTGTTGTATTGTAACTCGCGATGCCCCCATATACTTTTATAAGAAACGCCGTCGTCTGAGATGGTGAATTTTCGTAGAAGAAGATTGATAATAATAGCCGATGATACGGCCAACCCAATAAGCGGGAATAGAACAAAGGTAGGATTACTATGATATTGATTGCCACTATACGTATCGCCTGAAGATGCTTTATAAGCTACCAATGCGGCTATCAACGTTGCGCATGCAATAAAATAATAAATTATTTGAAGCCTAACGAAGTGGTATATTCCTGTTCCATATTTGTGATAATAGTCTCTCCGAAAATATGAAATATCTCATCATTACAATAAACACCTCAAATTTTTCACCGACAACTTTTCCCCATTCACCGATATGTTTGGCGGCACTACCTATTTAATATGGGCGGGCGTATGTTATCGCTTTACTTTTGATTCAACATTAAATTAACACACGATGGAAAATCACATTAACACCCCTCAGCAGGGAACATATAATTCAAAAACCGTAGCAGGTATCATCATATTAGGTTTGGGCGTTCTGTTTCTGCTCAAAGGCATCAACTTCTTTTTATTTCCGCACTGGCTGTTCAGCTGGCCTATGCTGCTAATAGCCTTTGCTGTATATACCGGTTCAAAACACAATTTCCGCAAATCAAACTGGCTTATTTTATTGGCCGTTGGCTTTGCATTTTTATTGCCTAATATTATACCTTCGCTCAGCTTTGGCATGTTATGGCCTTTGCCCATGATAGCCATAGGTTTATTTATGGTTTTAAGACGCAATCAGTATTGGGATGGCGCAAACTGGAAAAAAGTTAATTAATTTAAACACGAGATTTTACAACTATAATCATGAGTATTGATATTGAAAACCCATCACAGCCGCAGCCGGTACCCCAACCGCCCCGCAACAACGGGAAGGTAATAGGCGGCGCTATATTGCTGGTGATAGGTATAATTTTTCTGCTGCAGCAACTCGATATAGCTTCCTTTGCTGATTGGGTTATGAGCTGGCCTATGTGGCTTATTGCCTGGGGTATTTTTGTAGGCGCCAGGGGCAACTTCCGTAATTCTACCTGGCTGATAATGGTGCTGATCGGGATGGCATTTTTAACAGAAAGAATATTCCCCGGTTTCGACGTATGGAACTTTGCCTGGCCCATTGGCATCATTGTATTAGGCTGCTGGCTTATCATTCGCCGCAACCAGCCATGGGACGAAGAAAAATGGAAACGTAAATGGGAAAGAAAAAATAATAAATGGGGCCAGAAATGGGACAAGTACGAATATAAGTACGATTACAAATATGGCAAGTGGGGCGCTGCAGAGCCGGTTACACCTGTAACCCCTGCCAACCCTGAAAACCCGGTTGATCCAAATGCTCCCACAGCAACCATGCCATCATCTCCGGGTGGTTCATCACAAACCCACTCAGGCGATGACGTGCTGGATACCGTATCTGTTTTTGGCAACATAGTAAAAACCGTCTTCTCCAAAAACTTCCGCGGTGGCGATGTAGTGAATATTTTCGGCGGTACCGAACTTGATCTTACACAGGCTGATATCAACGGCCGGGTGATCATTGACATTGTGCAGATATTCGGCGGATCAAAGATCATCGTGCCATCCAACTGGCAGGTAGTGTCAGATACTGCAGCAGTTTTTGCCGGTATCGACGATAAAAGAATAAAAGCCGGGGTGATACAAGACCCCAATAAGATATTAGTAATTAAAGGTGTATCCATCTTTGCGGGGATAGATATACGCAGTTATTAAGTTAGATATGAGATATGAGATGTGAGACCAGAATTGGCTCATGTCTCATATCTCACATCTCAAATCTAAAAACATGAACTGGTACGTAGCGAAATTAGTTTTCAGGGTAGTAAGCGGCGACGGCAACCATAACGCGCAATTTGATGAGCAACTACGCCTTGTAAATGCCGGAACAGAACAGGATGCCTTTAAGAAAGCCGTACTGATGGGCATCAGCAACCAGGATAGCTTTCTGAACAACAAAAAGCAGCCCGTGCAATGGCAATTTATAGACGTTGCCGAGATCAACCAATTAAACGACCTGGCCGACGGCACCGAACTATACTACAACATACACGAACCTGCTGATGCCGACCTTTACATTGCATGGGCGCATCACCGGTCGGCACTTTTAGGATTAAGGAACTAACCAACCATACCGCCATCACTTTGACTTTACTTTCATCCATATCATCATCAAAACTTTCGGGCCTGTTTATTGCCTGCGGGGTGGTATGGGCCGCGCTGGTAACATACATTGTACATAGTTTTGGCTTTTTCTGGGTAACGGCGATCATTGACGGGCTGGTGAGCAGTGTACTTTTGGCTGCTGCCTGCTGGCTTATTAACAATAATCTGCGCTATTATCAGCCGGGCAAGGGCAGCTACATTAACCTGCTCATCTGGTGCCTGGCGCTGGCCGGCATCAGCACTGCGGGCTGCCGCTGGATACTGCCTTATGTAAACAGCGATAAAATTTACATCAACTTTCTTGGTCAATCATTAGCTATTCGCTTTTTTGGCGATTTTATGGCAATAGGCTGGATGGCCATGATCAGTATACTCTGGTACTCACAACTCGATCACAAAGAAACTGAAAAACGCCGCGCCGAAGCCGAAAAACTGGCCCGCGACGCGGAATTATACAACCTGCGCCAGCAATTGCAGCCGCATTTCCTGTTCAACAGCTTAAACTCTATTAATGCGCTTATCGGTTTTAAGCCCGAAAAGGCCAGGGAGATGATCCACCAGTTATCTGACTTTCTGCGCGGGACGTTGAAAAAAGACGATCAGCTACTGGTACCGCTGAAGGATGAACTACAACACCTCAATCTATATCTCGATATAGAAAAGGTACGTTTCGGTCATAGGCTTGAAACAGAGATCAGCTGCGATAAACATTGCGATGAAGCCATATTGCCCACCATGCTTTTGCAGCCGATAGTGGAAAATGCCATTAAATTTGGCCTGTATGATACTACCGAAAAAGTAGTGATAAGCATACGCGCCGAGATTGAAAACGGGCAGTTAATTATAATGGTACAAAACCCTTACGACCCGCAAACTTCGCGGCCTAAAGGTACCGGTTTCGGTCTGCGGGGGGTGCAGCGCCGGCTTTATTTGCTTTTTGCACGTAACGACCTGATGGAAACTCATGCAAATGATAATATATTTACAACCATTATAAAAATTCCGCAGGCATGAAACGCGCTTTAGTTATTGACGACGAACCACTGGCACGCATGGTGGTACTGGAGTATTTACAGGATTTTAGCGACCGCATAGAGGTTTTACAGGAATGCAATGATGGTTTTGAGGGGCTGAAAGCCATTCAGCAGCATCAACCCGACCTGATCTTCCTCGACGTGCAAATGCCAAAAATAAACGGCTTCGAGATGCTGGAACTGGTGGAACAGCCACCTGCCGTAATCTTTACCACGGCGTTTGATGAATATGCCATAAAAGCTTTCGAAGCGCATGCCATAGACTATCTGCTGAAACCCTTTAATAAGGACCGCTTCCATAAAGCTGTTGAAAAATACCTGGCACAAGCCCCTGCCCCTGTTCAGCAGGCAAAAAAGACAGAAGACCTGCTGGAAGCCGCCGCACAATCGCCTGCACAGCATGAGCGCATTGTGGTGAAAACCGGCACCAAGGTAAAGATCATCCCTGTACAGGATGTACAATACCTGCAAGCCGACGACGATTATGTAAGTGTTTTCACCAAAGAAGGCTCCTACCTCAAAAACAAAACCATGAACTTCTTCGAGCAAACCCTCGATCCGCGCTACTTTGTGCGCGTGCACCGCTCCTACATGGTTGCCATTCAAGAGATCACTCGTATAGACCCCTATGAAAAAGACAGTCACCTCGCCATCCTTAAATCGGGCGCAAAAATACCGGTAAGCAAAACCGGGTATGTGAAGTTGAAGGGTGTGTTGGGGATATAGATTAGTCCGAAGGGCTCCATCGGAGAGAGGTTAGGGATTGGTGATCACAGATTGGGAGAAGTACCTTTTTTTAAAAAACACTGTCATTTCGACGAACTGAGGAATGGCAGAGGCGTGTTGGCGTGAGGAGAAATCTTTTGCGCCATGATTTGATATGCCGCTTCCAAAAGATTTCTCCTCACCCCAGGCAAAACCCCGGCTTGTTCGTCGAAATAACATAAGTTATTATTTAAAAGTAATTCACTTATGATTATTCCCCCCTTTTCCATTCCGCCCTACATTTAATTGTATAGTAAACTGGTCGTTTTTACATGCAATCCATTACCTATCAGCTTAGCTAAAACAATTTCCGGCCTGTTGGCATCAGCTTTGCATTTATCAGGAAACCCCTGTTAGGGTAATTAATGCAAGTTATTAACAAAATCCAAAAAAGTCATGAAAAGAATAACGCAAACACTGCTTGTAGCAGCCGCTTTATTTGTATCTAAATCAACATTCGCACAATTAAGCATCGGCGCTAATACAGCCACCAAAATTGCAACCCAGGCTACTTTGCCAGCCGCAACCACTCAAAAAGTAGTTAGCCAAAGCACAAATGTAGCCGGCCAGGTAGCAAACCAAACTCAATCTGCTGTACAGGCCAGCCAAAGCCAGGCTGCTAACGCTGCAACTCAGGCGCAGGCAAATGCACAAAACCAGGCTGCTAATATCAGCAATAAAACATCAGCAACCGTAAGCGCAGCCAAAGCTCGTTCGGCCAATGCCGCTGCTAATGTTAACAGTGCAGCAAATGTTACTGCTGCTAAAACAAGCGCCGATATTAATGGCTCGGCAAACGCATCTGCATCAAAAGCAAGCAACGCCGTTAGCGGTACCATGAGCGAAAGCGCATCGGTAAAAGCAAATGCCAACAAGGCCGCTGAAAATGCTTCAGCCAATGCATCGGCAACTGCACATAAAACTGCTGCTGCTGTAAGGGCAAGAGGAAACAAAGCCGTTGCAGGCACCAAAACTGCCTTTAATACTACCGGCAAAAAGCTAAGGAGCCAAAAAGTAGCTGTTAACAGTTCATCATCAATGAGCAGTAACGGAAACCTTTCTGCTTCAGCAAAGAAAGCTTCATTGAGCAGCCATACTACCACATCATCGGCAACCAGTGTTAAAGCCGGTAAAAAAGCCATCGGTGTTAGTGCTTCTGGCAGCACAGGTGCAACAGCCAGCAAGCAGTAAAATATAACAAAGTGATTAATTAGAAAGGCCTTAAAGGGCCTTTCTTACTTTTGAGGCATCACCTATCAACCTATAAAAACATGCGTAATTTTAAACTTATTATTGTATCTGTTACAATACTTTCGTTTTGCTTAACAGCAGCAGCACAACAAACTACGCTTGACACCGCCAAAACAACCAAAGTAGCCAGGAGCCTGTTTCTGAATGCCGGGCTTACCTACATGTCCAACCTCACCTATGCCGGACGACGGGATATTACAAGCGTACCTGTATTGCTGCCTTCGCTTACCCTCATTTCAACCAAGGGTTTCTTTCTGAATGCGATGGGCTATTTCGACCTGAACGGAAGCGAAAGCCAAACCGAGGGATTAAGCGTAACCCCCGGCTATATATTCGCTTTTGACAAGAACAAGGAATATGGCGGCGCTATATCGGCAACTAAATATTTTATTACCGGTTCCAGTCCCATTATCCTGTCGTCATTTGATGCTACAATAGATGGGCAATTGTATATCAACCCAGATAAAATAGTAAAACTGACCATTGCCGGCAGTTACCGTTTCGACAAAAACAATAACCACGATATTGTTAACGACGCCGAACTTTCTAAAGAAATATGGCTATATAAAACGGGACCTAAAAAAACGGACGGGCTAAAAATAACGCCGGATGCCATGCTGTTTGCCGGTACACAATCGTTCTACCAAACGTATTATACCAATTCTGAGGTGCAGCAAGTAATCACCTCGCCGGCCAACAACAGTTCGCCCATAAATATCCTGTTTCCGAACCAGCCCAAGCAAACCATTATAGATAAAACCGTTACCACTGCCAAACAGGAAGAAGTACGCAAATACACCCTGCTTGCCTTAAGCGGATCGGCACAGTTGACCTACGTTATTAAAACGTGGCAGATAAACTTTACCCCTTATCTTATTAAGCCCTTCAACCAGGTAAATTATACAGGGAATACGCCGCAAAACGGGTTATATTTTCTGTTTACTACGGGCGTTAGCGTCACATTTTAACCGGTCATGAACACTTACGTCGAAAGGCGTGTTAGGGATATAATATTTGTAACAATGAAATATATTGCATCAATCCTGTTATTAACCCTTTTTGGTTTACAGGCATCGGCTCAAATGCATGGAAATTATGCTGTTAATTATGGAAAGAAGGCCGGTAGCGGGTATCAGCTATTAAAAATACATGCTAAAGAATCCGGATCGCTGTTATTTTATTTGGAAGTTGGCCGCGGCGCGCCCGATTATAACTCCGGCTCGTTATACGGCAAGCTAACCCAAAATGCAAAAACCGGCAATTATGAATACAAGGGAGGCTGCAAACTTATATTTACTAAATCGCAAAAAGCCATCAGCATTAAAACTATTTCCGGCAATTGCGGCCTCGGATATGGCGTTCATGCTGATGGCAGATATTTGCTGATAGATCATAGTAATCCAAAAGACTTTGTCGACCCGAGTGGTCATAAAATATACTTTGATAAAACGCCGCCCGACAAATATTCAGAATAACTATCCTATCAGCAATACCATCATCGCTTCCAGCACACGCTCTTCGGCAAGCAATTGTTTGGCTTTTAGATGTAATTGAAGATCACGTGTTTGGCTGTCGCCGATAGTAGCATCAAGGATATCTTTTATTTCGGGCGATTGCGCATAAGTGGCAACATCGGCATCGGATGGGAAACTTTCAAGGTTACCTAACTGCCCGAGGTTATTACCCGTAAGTATTTTTGAATTGCGTATGCTGTGGGGTAGCATATCAATACCCAATCCTATTTTAACATTAGGCTTGGCTACCTTAAACAGGTTATCTCTGGTTACCCGGCAATAAAGATCTCCGCCAAGACGCGCCACAAGGTCAATTTTCGCCTGGTCAATGCGGCCATCTTCATTCAGGATAGATTCATTTATGTGGATGACCTTCACTTCGGCAATAACCAGGTTGCCTGCGCCGGCCCCTTCCCCTAACGGGTAAATGTCTTTAACCACACACTCCAACTGCACGTATGATTCTGCTACACGCGGCGGCTTTACCATTTGCGAAGCAAGGGGTGTTAAGCCGGCTTTAATAAATTCATTTATCCCTTTGGCATATTCCACGCTCGCCAGCGAGGTTTGCTGCACAATATCATAATTAACAATGTTGATCACACACTCGGGCACTTCGCGGATATTCTCGAGCGTATGCTTGATGGTGTTATCCCTCACCCTGCGCGATGGCGAAAAAACGCAAATAGCGGGGTTAACACTAAACACATTGAAATAACTGAACGGACTAAGGTTAACGTTACCATCCTTATCTACAGTAGAAGCAAAGCAAATAGGACGCGGTGCTATAGCTGCGTTAAGATAAGCCTGAATCTGAACAGGAGTAAGATCGGATGTATTTAATGACAGCATACGTTTTACTAAAATATGTCATTGCGAGTAACAGCGCCGGGAAGTGCGTTAAGGGTGACGAAGCAACCTCGTCGCAATGACATGATTGTTATTTCTTTAGATCGAGTATCGAAAAATTATCCTTCGATTTCTTAATAATATTCCCCAACACACCTAATCCGGTAATTTCCATTTCTACCAAATCACCCGGCTGCAACCATTGAGGCTGATAGTTCGGATCATTCAGCAACCCGGTGCCATTAAGCTCCAGAAAACATCCGGTGCCCACCGTTCCGGAACCGATCACATCGCCCGGCAGCACATCGCAGCCATAAGCGCAACGCTCAATAATCTCGGCGAAGGTCCAGTCCATATCGCCCATAGTGCCGCTGGACACTTGTTTGCCATTTACGTGGCACACCATTTTAAGGTTGTACGCGTTGCCCGTATGGCCATCTTTAGGCCAGGTTTTGTATGGCTCCAGTTCATCGGGCGTAACCAGCCACGGGCCGATCACCGTACTAAAATCCTTCCCTTTCGCCGGGCCGAGGTTAAGCAGCATTTCTTCCATTTGCAGGGTGCGGGCGCTCATATCATTCATAATCATGTAACCGGCTATGTACTTATCCGCGTCGGCAGCCCGTATATTGCGGCCCTTTTTATTAAGTACAACCGCCACTTCCAGCTCGAAATCCAGCTTTTCAAAATGGTCGGGCATACATTCTATTTCGCCGGGGCCTTGTATGGCATTATGGTTGGTGAAATAAAATATCGGGTATTGGTCAAACTCCGGTATCATGGGCACCTTACGGTTGCGGCGGGCAGCCGCCACATGCTGGCGAAATGCATAACCATCCCGGCATGATGTTGGATGCGGAACCGGCGCCATCAGTTCATAAAAAAGTTCTTCTTTCGCGTCGATCCTGCCGGCAAGCAGGTCGTCATTCACCTTGCGTGCACGGTCCATCAATTCATCACCGCCCCACAAAAAGTCTTTCATATTATCAGGTATAAGCTTATGGCACGAGTTAAGATTATAAATATGCCCGTTCACATAAACGCCGAGATGTTCCCGGTCTTCAGTTTTATAAGATACTAATTTCATGTTGGCGACAATTGGGTTTGTGGCAAAGCTAAGTTTTTTTTGACCATAGTCCATAGCCTAACAAAATCTATGCTTGCATAATAATTTTTTCTATTTAAATTTGTACAACCAATATGCACATCATTAAAGGCTTTTATTGTTCGTTAGGCTTAACCTCCATGAGCGGCGCTTCGCTCTTCAGGGATGCTGTGCTCTCCAAGATCATTCTCGCCCAATACTAATTTTGCTTCTGTTTCTGGCCGAAACATTGTAATGTTAAACGATTGCAATGTTGATGTTATGCCTGAAACTATCTGCATTTCAAGTTGTTTTATTTGCGTTGGAAGTCGCCGTTTCCACAGTATTGCCTCCAACATTTACAACCAATAAATACCATGCCTATTTATCATACATTAGGGAAGATCCCGCCGAAGCGGCATACGCAGTTCCGTAAGCCCGATGGCAGCCTTTACGCCGAAGAACTGGTTTCTACAGAAGGCTTTTCGAGCCTGTATTCGCTGGTTTATCATGTTTATCCGCCTACCATTGTAAAAGAGCTGGGTGAACCATACAGCGTTGAGCCAAAGATAGCCCGCGAAAAGCACCTGAAACACACCAGCCTTATCGGTTTCAACATTCAGCCGGAAGACGATTACCTGAAAAGCCGCAAACCGGTGCTTGTGAACAGCGATCTGCATATTTCGCTGGCCGCGCCACGCAAATCCATGACGGATTATTTTTACAAGAACAGCCAGGCCGACGAAGTGGTATTCATCCACGAAGGCTCGGGCACGCTCAAGACCGGCTTCGGTAAGCTTAAATTTGTTTACGGCGATTACCTTGTAATACCCCGTGGCACTATTTACCAGATGGAGTTTGATACGCCGGATAACCGCCTGTTTATTGTAGAAAGCTTTAGCCCGATACGGCCGCCCAAACGCTATCTTAACCAATACGGCCAGCTAATGGAGCACTCGCCATATTGCGAGCGCGACATTCAACGCCCAACCGATCTGGAAACGCACGATGAGCACGGTGATTTCAAAATCCTGATTAAAAAGCAAGGGTTGATTTATCCTTATATCTACGGCACGCATCCTTTTGATTTTATCGGGTGGGACGGCTTTCATTACCCCTGGGCGCTATCCATCCACGATTTCGAACCGATAACCGGCCGATTGCACCAGCCGCCTCCGGTACACCAAACATTGGAGGGCAACAACTTTGTGCTGTGCTCATTCGTTCCGCGCAAGTTCGATTATCATCCATTATCTATCCCGGCGCCATACAACCATAGTAATGTGGATAGCGACGAGGTGCTGTACTACGTTGACGGCGACTTTATGAGCCGCAAACATGTGGTACGCGGACAAATTACCCTGCATCCGGGCGGCATACCGCACGGCCCTGCACCGGGCGCATTTGAAAAATCAATAGGTAAAGAAGCAACCGACGAACTGGCGGTAATGATTGATCCATTCCGTCCGCTGATGCTGACCGAGGATGCGATAAAAATTGAAGACCCCAATTATTACAAAAGCTGGGCGGAGTAAGCCTCGCCCAAACCCTCCCTCCACAGGAGTCCTTTGAACCGAAGGGAGGCCTTTAAAACAGAAGACCATGAACACAATATTAGAAGAAAAACAAAATAAAAAAGTCCTCCCTACCGGGGAGGATTTAGGAGTGGCTGCCCGCGACTTCCTGCCCCTTAACGGTACCGATTACGTTGAGTTTTATGTGGGCAATGCCAAGCAGGCGGCACATTATTATAAAACCGCCTTCGGTTTCCAGGATCTGGCTTATGCCGGACCGGAAACAGGCGTGCGCGACAGGGCATCATACGTATTGCAGCAAGGCAAAATCCGTATTGTGCTCACTACGCCTATGCATTCAGACCACCCCATCGCAGCCCATATTAAAAAGCATGGCGATGGTGTAAAAGTGCTGGCGCTTTGGGTGGATGATGCTTATGATGCCTATCAGCAAACTACCAGTCGGGGCGCAAAACCTTACCAGAAGCCACAAACACTAAGCGATGAGTTTGGCGAAGTACGTACCAGCGGTATTATGCTGTATGGCGAAACCGTGCACATGTTCATTGAGCGTAAAAAGTATACCGGCGTTTTCCTCCCCGGCTATAAAGAGCATAAAACCAACTTTAACCCAACAGATACCGGCTTACTGTATGTAGATCATTGTGTGGGCAACGTAGGCTGGCATAAAATGAACCAATGGGTGCATTTTTATGAAGAAGTAATGGGCTTTAAAAACATCCTGACGTTTGACGACAAGATGATCTCGACAGAATACTCGGCCCTGATGAGCAAGGTAATGAGCAACGGAAACGGTTATGTAAAATTCCCGATTAACGAGCCTGCCGAGGGTAAAAAGAAGTCGCAGATTGAAGAATACCTGGAATACTATGAGGGTGAAGGCGTACAGCACATGGCGCTGGCCACACACGATATTGTGAAAACGGTATCTGAACTGCAAAGCCGTGGCGTGGAATTCCTGACCGTACCTACAACTTATTACGACGACCTGCTAAGCCGCGTAGGGCATATTGATGAAGACGTTGAGCCGTTGAAAAAATTAGGTATTCTCGTCGATCGTGATGATGAGGGCTATTTGCTACAGATATTTACCAAACCGGTTGAAGACCGGCCAACACTTTTCTTTGAGATCATCCAGCGCAAGGGAGCCAAGTCGTTCGGTGCCGGAAATTTTAAGGCGCTGTTTGAGGCGATAGAAAGAGAACAGGAGATTAGGGGAAATTTGTAAATTTCAAATTTCATAGCATGTTTAAGCCGGGTTATGCCCGGCTTTTTTGGTATATAAAGCCCGGGCATCCAGTGCATGCCCTCAGCCTTTTATGTAACAAAATAGTGAGTTGCAAAATGTAGCGCAACAAATGCGCTAAATGAACTCGTATAAAAGCACATTGATATAAACATTTAACTATTTATAATAGATAATTGTGTAATGTGGAAAAATATTTAGCGACTGAATGCTTATCTAATAGTTAAGCAACAGGCCGCTAAAAAACAAACTTACAACCTGTACAAATTCGCATAACCTTTGACATTTCGGTATTCTTTAAATTTTAAGAAAGAATTCCCCCTGCCGAATCTTAACCAATAGTTACACGCCGCGACCCTATACAGACGTAAGCATCAGATTTATAGCTATTTGTAGTTATAAAGACTTATATTTGGAGGTTATTTATTAGTCTAATTTAAAGCCAACCTTATTTACAACCAGCAGTTGTAAATGCCAAAATTTGTGAGCTATGGCACATAAATTATATATATACAGGCATGATGAATAGAAAAATACAATGAGTGTGAACCAAGATCACTATATAAAAAATAGCGGATCCCAATTTACTCATGTAATTAATCACATTAATGCGGGTATCTGGGAGTATAACATTTATACCGGTGAGGTAAAATGGGCCGACGGCTTTTACAGGCTGTTGGGCTATGAACCCGGCGAGATAGAATGTTCATATTCCTGTTTTTATGAGCAGCTGCTTTATCACGGCGACCGGAAACTCTTCCTAAAATCAACCAACGACCGCGCCGACAAATCATCAACTGTGCAAATCAGGCTGTTGACCAAAGACAACGGTTACCAATGGTTTGAGAATACCAGCTGGCGGATAGAAAAAACTTCGTCCGTTAAAATATACGGCGCAATTGTAAATATTCACACCTCTAAGCTGGCTGAACTGGAATCGGAGCACAAAGACCTCCTTTTTAGCGAGGCCGGTAAAATAGCCAGACTTGCCCTTTGGGAGATCGATGCCAATTCGCTAAGCCTCTCGCTGTCAGAAGAAAGTTATGACATTTTTGAACTCAATAGCCAGCTTAAACTCACTGTTGAAGAAATGGTAAGCTTTTTTGAGCAGCCCGGACGCGCTGAAGTATCCGCTGCCATTGATAACCTTATCCGTTCATGCAGGCCGTTTGACCTCGAAATGCCTTTCCGTACCGCCAGAAACCGCGTAATATGGATGAAGATTAAGGCGTTGCCCATTATCGATAACTATGGTAAATGTATACGCATACGCGGCATACTCCAGGATATTGATTACATCAAGAAAAGCCAGGCATCGCTACAAAAATCATTCGATCTGACCAACGAACAGAACAAGCGCCTGCAAAATTTCGCTTACATTGTTTCGCATAACTTACGCTCGCATACCGGCAACCTGAAGTTTATGGTTGACCTGTTTAAGGAAACGGCGAACAGCAACGAAAAGGCGGAGATATTTGAGCATATCCGCTCCATCAGCGAAAACATGCATACAACGGTTAAGCACCTGGAAGAGATTGTTAAGATACAGACCGAAATAGACAAGGACAAAAAAGAGGTTGAACTTGAACCGCTTTTTAAGAGTATAGTTGGCGCATTGGCTAATAATATTGATGACCTGGATGCTAAAGTTGAGTATGACTTTAGCCGTTTACCTACGGTGAATTACGTTCCGGCCTATATGGAAAGCATCCTGCAGAACCTGCTTACTAACTCATTGAAATATTACCAGCCGCACCGCAGACCGGTGATTAAATGTACCACTTATGAAAATGGCCAGCATGCCTATCTCACTTTTGAGGATAACGGCAAGGGCATTGACATGAAACGCTTTGGCGACCAGCTATTTGGTATGTATAAAACCTTCCATAAAAACCCCGATGCCAAAGGTATTGGCCTCTTTATCACACGTAATCAAATTGAATCGCTTGGCGGCAGCATCGATGTGGAAAGTACCGTGAACGTAGGCACCAAGTTCACTATCAGACTGAATTAATGAGTGAATTAGCGATTGAGTAAATAATTGATTGAGGATTCCGGATCAGTTATTATCCCCTTTGTCTTTCATAATCACGTAAACATCCTCATTTTCCTTTTTCATGAGGTATTTTTCCCGGGCGAATTTTTCCAGCTTGGCCGGGTTTGAAGTCAGTTCGTCAAGGTCTTTGTCTACCTTGGCAGTTTCCTTTGCATAAAAATCGCGTTCCTGCTTTAGTTTGCTAAGCTGATTATGGTATTGGTATTGCGAAAAAAGATCGTTCTTGTCAAAAAAAATCATCCATACAATAAACGCCATGGTAACCCAGAAGTATTTATTCCTGAAAAGGTCGAAAAGGCGTTTCATTTTATCGGTAACAATTTCCATTTAAAATTAAAGCAAAGTTTTTATTGGCGCAATACCGTTTATTAACTTATTAACAGACAAGTTGTGTTAGCTGTTTGTTTTTTATTTTCTCCTCGGAGCGCGCTGGTTTGAGTGTTGGCAGGGAGGGTTTGTACGCAATGTATAGCCCAACAAACCCTTCCGTGCACCTTCCCATGCGCGTACCGCCGTAGCTTTAGCGGCTTTTAATTCTCTAAATAGCTGTTTATTTAGCGCTGGCCACCCCGCCGGCCTTGGTTATTTCTTTTTGCATTGCCGCTCATAGCATTTCCCGTTTGATTTTTGCTATTGCTGTGCCCATCCTTTTTATCGCGCCTGCCATAACCACGGCCCCGTTTAGGGCCCGAATGGCGTGTATTGCCTTGCTTCGTTTCTTCCTGTGGCTTTGCAGTTCCAGGGTTCATTGGGTATGGGTGCGATTCATTCACCGGTATCTCTTTAGCGATCAGTTTATGAATATCCTTCAGGTATGGTAACTCCTCCGCATCACAAAATGAAAATGCGATACCGTTTGCCCCTGCCCTGCCCGTACGACCGATACGATGTACATACGTTTCAGGAATATTGGGCAACTCGTAATTGATAACGTGGGTAAGCTCGTCTATATCAATACCACGGGCGGCAATATCCGTCGCAATCAATACTCTTGTGGTGCGATTTTTAAAGTTAGTAAGCGCGCGCTGCCTTGCATTCTGCGATTTATTGCCATGTATGGCTTCGGCAGTTACGCCGGTCTTATGCAAGTCTTTCACCACTTTATCTGCACCGTGCTTGGTTCGGGTAAATACCAATACGGTTTCAATATCCTTATCTTTCAGAATATGATTAAGTAATGCCCTTTTATCACCCTTCTCAACAAAAAACACTTGCTGTTGTATGGTATCGGCAGTGGATGAAACAGGCGTAACAGTAACCCTTTCAGGTCGCGTTAAAATGGTATCCGCCAGTTGCTGAATTTCCTTTGGCATAGTGGCCGAAAAGAACAGCGTTTGTCTTTTGGCAGGCACTTTGGCTATCACCTTTTTTACATCGTTTACAAAACCCATATCGAGCATACGGTCGGCTTCGTCCAATACCAGCAAACGGATATGGTTAAGGTGAACATACCCTTGCTGCATCAGATCGAGCAGGCGCCCGGGCGTTGCCGTA
>JBQCIS010000048.1:0-7901 GCA_051953515.1 Mucilaginibacter sp. | reverse complement strand
GGACGGGGTAACCATTATACAGGTTACACACTCCGAAAAAAACGCCGAATATGGCAGTCGTATCATCAACCTGTTGGATGGCAGGATAGAATCATCTGTAAAACTTTAATGCTTTTATATACAAAAATGTCATTTCGTAAATATCTATATATTATTTTAATGGTTTCGGCCGGAATGGATGCAAAAGCGCAACAGGCTGATTCAATTGTTTATAACCTGCAGAAATGCCTTTCTATCGCCATTAATAATAACCTTACTGTTGAGCAGGATTCGGTAACTGCCGAACGCGCCAGGATAGCGCTGTTGCAGTCAAAGGAAAATATGATACCTAGTTTGAGTGGTAATATAGGACATAATATCACCACAGGGCGTACTATTAACCCTGTTACCAATACTTATGTAAATCAGTCGGTATCGTACGATAACTATAACCTGGGCGGTAACGTAACCATATTTAATGGTTTGGCTTATCAGAATGCAATTAAACAGGCTTCATTGGCTTTTCAGGCCGGTAAAATGAATTTTAAGGCGGCTAAAGATATTGTTACCGTAAACGTTATCACTAATTATTTGCAGGTGCTTGATGCTATACAGCAGTTAAGCGCAGCCAAAAACGCGCTTGACCTTGCAAAAGGGCAGGACGACAGGGGCGAACTTTTAGAAAAAGAGGGCAATAACCCAACCGCATCTACCATATACGACCTTCGAGGCTCATTGCAACAGGCTAATGTTGGCTATGTAACCGCACAGAATAATGTTAATTCGGCAATGTTGAGTTTATTTCAGGTAATGAATATACCTTATAATAAATCGGCGACATTGGCGCCGCTGAATGCAGCAGACATGCAAGGCGACAAAGACTCCAACCCGGAAACGGTATACCAGACCGCGCTGGATAACCTTGCAGAAATAAAAGCAGCTACCCTGCAGCGCCAGAGCGCCGAAAAGGAAGTGAAATATTATCGTGGATTATTGTATCCGTCATTAGTAGGCGGTTATGGGCTCAGCACTAACTATTCAAACTCAAACCAGTCGAGTTATTCAAGCCAGTTTCGTAATAACTATGGTACGCAAATAAGCCTTGGGTTAACCATTCCCATATTTACCAATGGCATAAAAAGAAACGCGTTATCGAATGCGAAGCTTGATTTGTTAAATAATAAATATTTAGAAGATAACACCAAAATAGTAGTTAGGCAGAATATAGAGCAGGCTTATTATAACATGATGTCGGCTTATAATCGTTATCAGGCGCTTGATGCCGAGGTAAAGGCGTATTCCGAGAGTTTCAGAATATCAAAGTTGAGATTTGAAGCCGGTATATTAAATTCGGTGGACTACATTACCGCGAAAAATAATATGGAGTCGGCTACTTACTTATTTATAGCAGCGCAGTACGACTATCTGGTTTACAGTAAAATTTTAGATTATTACCAGGGAAAACTGAGTTTTTGATTTTTTTTCAGATCCGGTTTGGTATTTATTAAAATTTTATAAATTTATCGGCAGAAAAAACACTCACATGTCCGGTCTGTGCCACGGGTGGTACAGACCGGATATTCCAGCCCCAAGACCCACTTTGAGGCAATAAAACTTATGAGTAGCCGTTCCCCTAATATTTACTTATCATCTAAAAAAAACTTATGAAAAGAAAACTACTTACCCTTATTGTTTGTTTATTTTTTGCAGGTGTCGCTTCGGCGCAGGTTTTACCAAGTTTTGCATTCGGTCTGAAAGGAGGAGTTAACCTTACCAGTTTCCCTTCGAGCGGGCCATTCCAGAACAGTAACCAGGCAGGATCCATTGGCGGTGTTTGGGCCCGGTTTGGTGCAATTGGTTTTAACTTTCAACCGGAGTTATACCTTACAGGCAAAAACGTTAATGTAAGCTACGTTGATAATAACCAAACCGTTACTACTAAAGCCAAGCTGACCAGTTTGGATCTGCCATTGCTTGTTGGCGGCAAAGTTGGAGCTTTTGGTTTAGGCGGCAGATTTTATACCGGTCCGCTGGTTTCGTTTGCTATTAACAAGGATAATTCTTTTTCCGATGCTGCAGGCGAAGCAGGCCGTCTTGATTTTAAAAATCAGAACTACGCCTGGGTAGTCGGCGCCGGAGTAGACATTAAGGCATTGTCTGTTGATTTGCGCTATGAGGCGGGTCTTAATAAGATCGCTTATGGTCCGCAGGAGTATTCGCATACACGTATAAACTTATTCAACCTTACCCTGGCTTACCGCCTGTTTTCGCTTTAGTAATGAGTATAGCCTGTGAATGATAATTTGCAGGCTATTTTTAGATAGAAAAAATAAAGTGTTTTTTATACAGTTATTTATTGAGGGAATTTATTATTGTTATAGACCACTAACAGAGAAATTTAAAATAAAGGGAATGAGAAATGCAGTATTGGTGTATGTAGCATTTACGCTATGCATGGCAGTTGGGTGTTCAAAAGGTAAAGGAAATGAACCACAGCAGCAACAGGATACTACGTATAAAGCGCCAATAGTATCTTCAACGTTTGTAAAAGGGGCTGATATTAGCTGGGTGACCCAGATGGAGGCTTCGTCGTACAAATTTTACAATACCAGTGGCCAACAGGAAGATCTGTTCGCCCTGATGAGCAGCATTGGCATCAACACTATAAGATTAAGAGCTTGGGTAAACCCCAGCAATGGCTGGTGCAATACCGCCGATTTGGTAAAAAAAGCTATACGTGCTAAAAATGCCGGCATGAAGGTGATGATAGATTTCCATTACAGCGATTCGTGGGCTGATCCGGGCAAACAGCCTACGCCGGCTGCATGGGCAAGTTTAAGTTATACCGACATGAAAACCGCGTTATACAATTATACAGTGCACGTAATGGATACGCTGCAAACCAATGGTATAACACCAGATTGGGTACAGGTAGGTAACGAGGTAGACGATGGTATGCTCTGGCCAACAGGACTGGCTTCAAGTAATATGGCAAACTTTGCCGGATTTGTGTTATCAGGGTATAACGCAGTAAAATCTGTCAGCCCGGCAACAAAGGTTATTGTGCATGTATCTAACGGCTATAATAATACTTTGTTCAGATGGGTGTTTGACGGGTTAAAGGCAAACGGCGCCAAATGGGATATTATCGGTATGTCGCTATATCCTACAACAACCAATTATACTTCGCTCGACGCGCAATGTTTAGCGAATATAAATGATATGGTATCGCGCTATGGTACACCATGCATGGTGGTGGAAGTGGGCATGGAAGCCGATCAGCCTGCTATAACACGGTCTTTCCTTACCGATATCATTACCAAAGTAAATTCTGTACCTAACGGAAATGGACTGGGTGTTTGCTATTGGGAGCCTGAAGTTTACAATGGATGGCAGAGCTACGGATTGGGCGCATTTACACTGGCAGGCCGCCCAGGCATAGCATTAGAGGCATTTGGCGGTAACTAATTATTTCTTTATTCTGAGGGTAATGGCCGGAATAGTACAACCAGGGCGATGGCAAGTACCATACAAACCATGAATACCGCGAAATAAGAAGCTCCAATACCCAACATTTTGGTAATAGTACGGAATTTGCTGCGGTGATAAACCACGCGTAACGACTTGTAAAAATACCAGATGATATACAGTGTACCGGCGAATAACAGCCATTCGATTACGCTGTGATTTATAGGCAGGATCAGTTGCATCAGAATCAGAAAAGAGAGGAACAGGAAAACAAAACAATGCAAATGGAACGAATAGATCATGTGCTCTACATAAAACTTCTTATCGTTGCGGAAAGCAATTGTTAATATCAGGGCGAACAACGGCAATATCAAAAACATCATCTTAGGGATCATGCGGTTGAAGTTTTCGTTTATTTGCTCTTTTGCCATCTTTATACTGCCATACTTTTCATGATAATAGATCATGTTTTTGGTGAAAAGGCGCATAAAAAGGCCATCCTGTTTGTCTGGGGGCAGTTTGGCTTGTATATTAAGATACTGCTGATAGCTGGCATATTTGGTCACGGCAACAGTATATAATGAGCTGTCTTTACGCATTTCTTGCTCATCGTTACCAGTAGTATCCTGTTGTAGTTTGCTTAGCGCTGCAGTATTGTAATTGTATTGCTTTTTAAGTTCGCGCCTGGCCATAGCTGGCACAAAGGGCTTTTTTAATGTGCTGTCGATACTTTTATTTGTCGCCGCCAATTCTTTTTTGGTGGCCGCCTTGTCGCTTCCGTCCTGAACTCTAACAGGCTCGAAATTGGTTTGAAAAAGTAACAGGAAATAAATTACACTGATAAAAATGTACATCTTAACCGGGTGTAAATATGCTACCCGGTGACCGGAGTTGTATTCTACCGTTAGCTTGCCCGGTTTAAAAAGCAGGGGCTTTAAAGTTGAAAGAAACTGATCATCAAAGTGGAAATAATCGCTGATGGCATGGCGCATCATGTGGCCGAAGCTTTCCTTCATTTCCAGGTTCTCCTGTCCGCAACGATGACAGAAGTGACCCTGGAGGGTAGCTCCGCAGTTCAGGCAATCATTTTCTTTGCGATAGTGCTTTTTCATAGGTTAAAGTCGCTTTATGCCTGTTTAATTGCTTCTTCAAGCGCCTTGTTGTGTTTGTATTTAAATACAAATGGAAAAATAATAGCGATAACGAGCGCGTAGGCGGCAAATGTTAGCCAGATGCCATGCCAGTTTTTGCTGTGATGATCGGCCAGGGTAAAGAATTTATCTATAATAATGCCGCTGGCAAAACTGCCCAATAAAGCACCAATGCCATTTACCATCATCATGAACACGCCCTGGGCGCTGGCGCGAATTTTTGGGTCGGATTGGGTTTCGACAAATAACGAGCCTGAAATATTGAAAAAATCGAAAGCCATGCCATAAACAATGCATGATAGAATGATCATCCATAAACCACCGGCAGGGTTGCCAAAAGCAAAAAGACCAAACCGCAGCACCCACGCCAGCATACTGATCAGCATAACATACTTAATACCAAACTTGCGCAGAAAGAACGGAATTGCCAGGATAAATAAAGTTTCAGACGCTTGCGATATAGACATGATGATAGCGGGATACTTCACCGCGATGGTATTTTGGTAGGCAGCAACATTTTTAAAATCGCCCAAGAATACATCGCCATAGGCATTGGTAAGCTGCAAGGCCGCTCCCAAAAGCATAGAGAAACTAAAGAATATAGCGAATTTAGGTGTGCCGAATAATCTGAAAGCGTTTAATCCTAACAGGTCTGCGATTGACTTTTTGCCAACTGAGCGTAATTGAGGAAAGCATTTTGGTAATGTAAACGCGTATAGACCCAAGGTGATGGCTACCGCCGATGCAATGTAGAACTGGTTTGGCGACGATTCGTTTTTAGTGAGGCTTACTGTCCATAAGGCTGCAATAAAACCCACTGTTCCCCAGGTGCGGATAGGAGGATAGGTTTTTACTACGTCTTTTGATTCGCTTTTTAACGCGTTATAGGCAACTGTAATGGAAAGCGACAAGGTAGGCATGTAAAAGAACATGTTTAACAACATTGCCCAAAAGAACTCCACCGGGTTTTTTACCATCGGGATGCAAAACAATACAACGCCACCGAGTATGTGCATAATGCCATACAGCTTTTCGGCATTTATATATTTATCCGCTATAATGCCTGTAAGGGCCGGCATTAAAATGGCCGCGAAGCCCATTGTTGAAAAGATAGCGGAAAATTGGGTGGCTGTACCCAGCTTATTATCGAACCAGTAGTGCCCAATTGTTAATAGCCACGAGCCCCATATAAAGAATTGCATAAAATTCATCAGTATTAAGCGCGACTTAATATTCATACAGGGTACTCTTTTTAGTAAAAACTATTAATCAGTTAAATCAAAGCGGAAAATAATGATTTTTTTGTAAATGGTGGTTAGTGATCAGGTATAACTTACGAAGTTTTATATAACCATGCCTGGCGGGGCGTGTTTAAGAGCTTCGTAAGTTTTAAGAGGTAGGGTAAAAAACGATTTCATTTTCAAACGAGCAGCGGGCGGGCGGTGTGAAGAGAAATCTTTTGCGCTATGCATATCGTATATATGCACGGCGCATAAGATTTCTCACCTGGCCTTAGCCGCACATGCTTTTGCTTGTGCAGGTTCGAAATGACATGATTTTTTATTCGCTATAGGAAACCTTTTACCTCAAAATCAAGAAGCTTTACGACGATTCAACTCGTCCCTGATCTTCGCCGCTTTTTCGTAGGCTTCTTCGTTGAGGGCTTCCTGTAGTTTGGTTTTAAGTTCTTCGGTGCTTAGGGATGAAAACCCGCCGCCTGTGGCTGCCGCAGCTACTACGGTTTTTTCTTCGTCAGGATCGTTGATGTTCTCTAAATAAACAAAGTCGTTACCTTCTATTACAATGCCGGCGCTGGAGAGGATAAACTCATAAGTATAGATAGGGCAATCGAACCTAACGGCTATGGCAATAGCGTCTGATGTGCGGGCGTCTATCTCAACGGAACGTTTTCCGTCAGAACAGATCAGCTTGGAATAAAAAATGCCATCAACCAGGTTATAGATAATAATTTCCTGAACCACGATGTGATAGGCATCGGCAAAGCTTTTAAAAAGATCATGCGTGAGTGGCCTGCTCGGGGTCATTTTCTCTATTTCGATGGCAATGGCCTGCGCCTCAAAACTGCCGATAATAATAGGCAGCCTTCGCCTGCCGCTTACTTCGCCCAAAACCAAAGCATATGCGCCAGACTGGGTTTGGCTGTAGGAGAGGCCAACAATGTCCAGCTTTATCTTTTTCATATTATTACCCATCACAACGTTATCCTTTTATACTTGCTAAGCCTTATATTCTTTAAGCGATGCTATCAATTTTGGCACTACCTCAAAGGCGT
Organism: Mucilaginibacter sp.; assembly: GCA_051953515.1. GTDB lineage: Bacteria > Bacteroidota > Bacteroidia > Sphingobacteriales > Sphingobacteriaceae > Mucilaginibacter. The sequence continues at coordinate 1,010 of JBQCIS010000048.1, read as the reverse complement.
CGCCAACAATTCCGTAATCAGCAACCTTAAAAAATGGCGCTTCAGGATCCTTATTTATAACCACAATTACTTTTGAAGAACTTACGCCGGCCAGGTGTTGTATGGCCCCTGAAATTCCTATCGCAATATACAAATTTGGACTGACAGCTATACCAGTTTGTCCAACGTGTTCGCTATGCGGGCGCCATCCGGCGTCAGAAACAGGCTTTGAGCACGCTGTTGCAGCGCCCAACAGCCCAGCAAGTTCTTCCACCATGCCCCAATTTTCGGGGCCTTTCAATCCGCGGCCGCCCGAAACTACAATCTCGGCATCCGGCAGCGAAACCTTGTCTGTAGCGCGAACGATCTCTTTGAGCATCGCCTTGAAGTCTGATTCCTTTACATCGGCATTGAAATCTTCTATCTGTGCAGGCTTGTTGGCCTCAACAACCTTATAGCTGTTGGGGATCAGCGCTATCACTTTTACAGCCGATGTGAGTTCCACCGTAGCAAATGCCTTGCCCGAAAAAGCTGTTTTCTTTACCGTAAACTTACCACCCGATTGCTCCGGCAGTGCAACAGCGCCATCGGCAACGCCCGCTTGTAGCTTTACGCCAACACGTGGCGCCAGCCCGCGGCCCGAAAAAGTATTGGAAAGCACTACTACATCAGCGCCTTCTTTCTTTGCCGCCCCGGCAATTACAGAGGCGTATGCCTGGTTAACAAAGTTTTTTAGTTTTTCGTTTGATACATTTAGCACTTTATCAGCGCCGTATTTCCCTAATGATGCAAGCTCATCCCGGCTTACATCGCCGATGGAAATTGCAGTTAGGGTAGTGTTATTATGGTCGGCAATGGCACGGGCGTAAGAAACAGCTTCAAAAACAGACTTTTTGAATTTGCCCCCGGCATTTTCCGCAAATATTAAAACTGACATATTTAGGTTATTAAGCTAAAAATTAGATTAATGTTTTAGGGTTAGATCACTTTAGCCTCGGCATGCAGCAGATCAACCAGTTTGGCTGCATCGT
>JBQCIS010000047.1:0-22199 GCA_051953515.1 Mucilaginibacter sp. | reverse complement strand
TTTGAGCCCGAAAAGGGAGACTGGAGTCTGATGGGCGGATTTGTGCAGGACAAGGAAAGTCTCGACCAGTCGGCAAACCGCATATTAAAGCAGCTTACCGGTTTGGAAGGTGTGTATCTTGAACAATTATACACTTATGGCGACCCGGAGCGCGACCCCATGGAGCGCACCGTTTCTGTTTCCTATTTTGCATTGCTGGATATTAACCAGTATCAAAAGCAGTTATCTGCTGATTATCATGCCGAATGGTTCCCGCTCAAGAAAACACCAAAGCTGATTTTCGATCACCAGGAAATGGTGGAGCAGGCTAAAAAACGTATCCGTTACAAAGCTGCGCTGCACCCTATATTATTTGAGCTGCTGCCCGCTAAATTTACTATCCCTCAACTGCAAACCCTGTATGAGGCCGTGTTTAACGCCACTATCGATAAGCGTAATTTTAGCCGCCGGGTGCTTGCCACAGGCTTATTAGTGAAGCTGGCCGAGAAAGATAAGGCGGGTTCTAAACGCGGTGCATTCTATTACCGCCTCAACCGCGAAAACTACTACGCGGCTTTCCAGGCCTTCATGAACTTTATCCCCAATCCGGATCAATTGCGCTAATTTTTTTTGAACCGAAAATAATTTTGGCCAAACATTTTTATTTCTGAAATAATAATTGTTATTTCGACAATCATTATAAACTTATGCACTCTGATTCTTTGGTAATAGGTTTGGACTATGGTTCAGACTCGGTACGCGCGGTTCTGGTTGATGCTGCAAACGGCAGACAGATCGCCTCATCTGTGTTTAATTATCCCCGCTGGCAGCAGGGATTGTATTGCGATGCGGCGCAAAACCGCTTCCGCCAGCATCCGCTCGACTATATAGAAGGGTTGGAGCACACCATTAAAAGCTGCATCAGTCAGGCTGAAGGTGCAGATGTTGCTAAGGCGATAAAAGCCATCGCTGTAGACACCACCGGGTCAACACCCGTTGCGGTGAACAAGCAAGGTGTTCCGCTGGCGCTTTTAAAGGAATTTGAGACTGAGCCCGATGCCATGTTCGTGCTGTGGAAAGACCATACTTCGGTAAAAGAAGCTGCGGAAATAAACGAACATGCCAAAAAGTTCCCGGTTAATTATCTGCAATACGTTGGCGGTATCTACTCGTCTGAATGGTTTTGGGCGAAGCTGCTGCGTACGCTGCGTGTGAATGAAACCGTGCGCGAAGCATGCTACTCATGGGTAGAGCATTGCGACTGGATACCTTTCCTGCTTACCGGCGGTACGGATGTGCACGAAATGCTGCGCGGACGTTGTTCTGCCGGCCATAAAGGCCTTTGGGCCGCAGAATACGGCGGGTTGCCGCCTGAGGAGTTTTTCTCGTCGCTTGATCCGTTGCTGAGCGGTTTCCGTGAGCGTTTATATACCGATACTTATACTTCCGATCAGTCTGCCGGCACTTTAAGCGCCGAATGGGCTGAAAGATTAGGACTCGGTACCGATGTGGTGGTAAGCGTTGGCGCTTTCGACGCGCACATGGGCGCGGTTGGCGGTCAGATCGAACCGTATCACCTGAGCAAGGTAATGGGCACTTCAACCTGCGATATACTGGTTGCGCCGAATGCCGATATGCAGGGCAAACTGGTAAAAGGCATTTGCGGACAAGTGGATGGCTCGGTTATACCTGGCATGGCCGGTCTGGAAGCAGGGCAATCAGCCTTCGGCGATACTTATGCGTGGTTTAAAAAGCTGATCGCATGGCCGTTGCAGGAGTTGCTGCCGCAAACCAGGCTGATCGATGCGGAGACTGCTGAAAAACTGAAAGAAGAAATATCCGATAAAATTATAGTTGAACTAAGCCGTCAGGCTGATCTGTTACCGTTAGACGAAAACGCCGAAGTGGCTGTAGACTGGTTAAATGGCCGCCGTACACCAGATGCTAACCAATTGCTTAAAGGCGCTGTTACCGGTTTAAGTTTGGGTAGTGATGCGCCGCGTGTTTTCCGCGCGCTGGCAGAAAGTACCTGCTTTGGTGCAAAGGCCATTGTTGAACGCTTTATTGCCGAAGGTGTTCCGGTTGAAGGAATTATCGGTATTGGTGGTGTGGCGAAGAAATCGGCCTACATTATGCAAATGATGGCTGACGTACTGGGTATGCCTATCCGTATCCATCCGTTCGAGCATACCTGCGCTTTGGGAGCGGCCATGTTCGCGGCTACTGCTGCAGGTATCTACCCAAAAGTTGAGGATGCGATGACGGCAATGGGCGGCGCTTTTGAAAAAACATACTATCCAAATCCAGATCGCATTGCACTGTACCAGGCGCGCTACGCAAAATACAAACAACTGGCAGCATACGTAGAGGAACATACTGCAAGTATGGAATAAGAGAGGTGAAAGCGGAAAGATAAAAGGAGAAAGGAAAAACCTACAAAAAGCAATATACAAATGAGTAAATACGATCATATTAAAGAAGCCGCTTATCTGGCAAACATGCAGTTGCCCAAGCTGGAACTGGTGCTGTTCACCTTCGGTAACGTGAGCGAGGTGGACAGGAGCCTCGGCGTATTCGCCATAAAACCAAGTGGCGTGCCTTATGAAAACCTTTCACCCAATGATATGGTGGTGGTTGATTTTGAAAACAATATTGTTGAAGGCACAATGCGTCCGTCGTCGGATACCAAAACCCATGCGGTTTTATATAAGGAGTGTGAAGGTATTGGCGGTATTTGCCATACCCATTCAAACTATGCAACTGCCTGGGCGCAATCGCACCGCGATATTCCGATCTATGGCACAACACATGCGGATTACAATACCGTCGATATTCCATGCGCCGCGCCAATGAGCGACGAGATGATAAAAGGCAATTACGAACATCAAACCGGCTACCAGATATTGAATTGCCTACGCGATCGGGGCATCAATTACAAAGAGCTGGAAATGATTTTGGTAGGTCACCACGCACCATTTACCTGGGGCAAAAACGCCGACAAAGCTGTACATAACAGTGCCGTTTTAGAAACCATTGCGAAAATGGCTTATCTCACCGAGCAGATTAACCCGCATGTACAGCGCCTTAAAGAATCGCTCAAAAGAAAACACCACGAGCGCAAACACGGCCCGGATTCATATTATGGACAATAAAAAGCGAAAAGGCGAAAGCAAAAAGATAAAAGCGAAAAAAGCCTAAAAAAACGTTAAAAAAAGGATAAAAAACTACAAAAAATAATAAAAAAACACTCAATGATAGATCTGAAAAAATACGAGGTTTGGTTTGTAACCGGCAGCCAGGACCTTTACGGCGAAGATACCTTAAAGCAAGTTGCAGAACACTCGCAGCAAATTGCCCGCTCATTTAACGAGGCATCGCAGATACCGGTACAGGTGGTATTTAAACCAACTGTAAAATCAACCGAGGAGATACGCAATGTGATGCAGGAAGCCAATTCAACCAAAAACTGTATTGGTATTATTGCCTGGATGCATACTTTTTCGCCTGCAAAAATGTGGATCAGCGGTTTGAGCATCATGCAGAAACCGTTGCTGCAATTGCACACTCAATTTAACCGCGATATTCCATGGGAAACCATAGATATGGATTTCATGAACCTGAACCAGAGCGCCCACGGCGACCGTGAGTTCGGTTTTATCCTTTCGCGTATGCGCAAAAACCGCAAGGTGGTTGTTGGTCACTGGCAGGACACTGAAGTACTGTCGCAGATCGGCGGCTGGGCGCGCGTTGCCGCAGGCTGGGCCGACTGGCAGGGCGCGCGTTTTGTGCGTTTCGGCGATAATATGCGCTTTGTTGCCGTTACCGATGGCGATAAAGTTGAGGCTGAAAAACAATTCGGCTTTTCGGTAAACACTTATGGTATCGGCGACCTGGTGAAGGTGATCAATGCCATCAGCGATGCCGAAATTGATACTCTGACCGCTGAATATGAAGCGAAATATGCCGTTGTTGACTCGCTGCGCAAAGGCGGTGCACAATACAACTCACTGCGTGAAGCTGCTAAAATAGAATTAGGTTTGGAGGCATTCCTGAAAGACGGCAACTTTAAAGGCTTCAGCGATACATTTGAAGACCTGCATGGCATGGCGCAATTGCCGGGCATTGCTGCACAGCGTATGATGGGCAAAGGCTACGGCTTTGCCGGTGAAGGCGACTGGAAAACTGCCGCATTGGTACGTGCCATGAAAGTAATGGGTGCCGGTTTGAAAGGCGGCAACGCGTTTATGGAAGACTATACCTATCATTTCGATCCGTCAAACCCGCTGGTTTTGGGCTCGCACATGCTGGAAGTTGACGAATCACTGGCTGACGGCAAAGCAAAATGCGAAATTCATCCATTGGGTATTGGCGGCAAAGCCGATCCGGTTCGCCTGGTGTTTAACGTAGCCGGTGGCCCTGCATTAAATGCGTCTATCGTGGATATGGGTAACCGTTTCCGCCTGATAGTGAATACGGTAGAAGCTGTTGCGCCGCAACACGATTTGCCTAAGCTGCCTGTTGCACGTGTATTATGGAAACCATATCCGGATATGAAAACCGGTTGCGCTGCATGGATATTAGCCGGTGGTGCACATCATACCTGCTATAGCCAAAATTTATTTGCAGAAAATATGGAAGATTTTGCTGATATTGCGGGCATCGAATATATCCTAATAAACCAGGACACTAAGCTTCGTGAATTGAAAAATGAACTGCGTTGGAACGACGCGGCTTACAGATAAGAGCTTTATTTTTAATTTTAAATCCAGGGCGTCAGCGAGATATCGCAGGCGCCTTTTTTTGTGGGTCAGAACTCGAATTTATAGAATTAAGTGAATGATCAGAATACTGATAATTATTCTATAAATTCTTTAATTCCACTAATTCGAGTTCAGACACTCCTGCCAGCCTTTATAGTATTGATCTGCCTTTGCTTTATATCGTGTTGATCCAATCACATCCTTCTCACCAAACAACACCTTTATCTCATCCAGATCTTTAAAGATACCAGCCTTCAATCCCGCCAGTAAAGCAGCACCTAAAGCGGAAATATCAGCAATATTATTGGTGACGATATTGCAATCCATTTGTCCGGCTAAAAACTCCAGTACAAATTTGTTGGCAGTCATGCCGCCATGCACCATTAGCTCATTCAGTTGCAGGTTTGAGTCGGCCTGCATCGCAATAACTACGTCTTTTATCTGGTACGCGATGGATTCCAGTGCTGCACGTACTACATGGTTTTTGTTGCAATCAAAGGTCAATCCGCTGATGGATGCTTTGCGTGCCATATCCCAATGCGGTGCGCCCAGGCCGCTGAATGCGGGCACAAGATAAACACCGTTGTTATCCTCCACAGATGTCGCCATTGCTTCCGTCTGGCGTGCATCGGTGATGATGCCCAATTCGTTCTTCAGCCATTCTATCGTGGCCCCACAGGTTACGATAACGCCTTCAAATGCGTAGTGCGTTTCCTGCTCGGTGCTCCAGCAAATGGTAGTCACCATGCCATTGCCGGATGCTTTGGCTTTACTGCCGATATTCATCAGGATAGAACAGCCGGTTCCCATTGTGGCCTTGGCAATGCCTTCGCTATAACAACCCTCGCCAAAAGCAGCGGCGTGTGAGTCGCCGATCATGCCGGTAATAGAGATGGGTTTATTTAAGATGCCGTTTAGATCAGTTTCGCCATAATAAGCCGAGGATGGCTTTAATTCCGGCAGGTTGATATTGCTTAAGCCGAATTTCTCCAGCAACTCCTTGTCCCATTGCAATGTATGCAGGTTGAAGAATAGCGTACGTGAGGCATTGGTATAATCCGTTAAATATTGTTTGCCGTTGGTAAGTTTATACAACAGCCAGGTGTCAATATTGCCAAAATAGGCTTTACCTGCATCTACGGCCTGTTTTACTTCAGCATTGTTCCGGTAAAGCCAGATGAGTTTGGTGCCGGAGAAATACGGGTCGATAATCAACCCGGTTTTGGCAGTTATTTCTTCCTCCATACCCTCGGCTTTCAACTCGCGACAAACGTCAACCGAACGTTTGCATTGCCAAACCACGGCATTGTACAGCGGTTTTCCATTTTCATCCCACACTACAAAAGTCTCGCGTTGGTTGGATATACCGAGGGTAGCGATAGCATTAGTGTCGCCGCCGTTTTGTTTGAACTGATCAACACAACCCTGCACCGAAGTCAGCACATTGGCAAATATTTCTTCGGGGCGCTGCTCTACAAAGCCGCCTTCGTGGTAATATGTTTTCAGCGGTTCCGAATAACGGGCAACAACCTGCGCTTTTTCGTCGAAAATGATGGTTTTGGTGCTGCTGGTGCCCTGGTCAATTGCCAGTATGTATTGTCGGTTGCTCATTTGTTATTCGTTTTTTGAATTGGCCTTATCTATCATCACCGCGAGTAATATCACTGCGCCCTTAACCACCTGCTGCCAGAAAGGGGAGACGTTCATCAGCACCAAACCATTGTTCAGTACCCCAATGATCACTGCGCCCAAAACCGTACCCATAATGGTACCGCGACCGCCCATAAGCGAGGTGCCACCGATCACCACCGCGGCAATGGAATCAAGCTCATAACTGATACCCGCATTTGGTTGTGCGGAATCCAGCCGTGAGGTTACCAATATACCGCCAACTGCAGCCAACAAGCCCGAAATAGCGTAAACGATTAAAGTAACTTTTTTGATGTTGATGCCCGATAGTTTGGAAGCGCTTTCATTACCCCCAATAGCATAGATATGGCGCCCTAGTACAGTTTTTTTAGTGATGATGACCGCAATGATCACCACAACGCCCGATATCCATACAGGCAGCGGGATGCCCAGGAACCAGCCTGTGCCGATATAGTCAAAACTATCGCCAAGATTGGAAATCGGGAATCCCTTCGTCCACAACATGGTCAACCCGCGGGCAATGGTGAGCATAGCCAGCGTAGCTACAAAGGGCGGTACCTTAAATTTAGTGATCGTCCAGCCGTTGAACCATCCAAGCGCTGCACCGGCAAGCATGCTTATCAGTATAGCGCCTAAAAGCGTAAAACCAATGTATAGATTACTTGATGGTACGGGAATGCCATTCTTTAATAATCCCGCCGCAATTGCCCCGCACAAAGCGAGTATAGAACCCACCGAAAGATCGATACCGGCGATGAGGATTACCAGCGTCATGCCGACGGAGATACAGATGTTTACCGATATCTGCCGCATCACATTCCAGGTATTGTCTACCGTTAAAAACTTGTCGGATACGATGCTAAGTACAATGCAAAGCAGTACAAGCGCTATGAGCGATTGAAATTTTACCAGTGATGCGCGATAGTTTGCCAGTTCCATTCGTTACAGGTTAAATAGCGCCGGGAATGGCCGCTTTTAATATTTTATCTTCGGTTGCGTCGTTTATATTCATTTCGGCTTTAATAGTGCCGTCGGCCATTACCAGTACACGGTCGGATATCGCCAGTATTTCCGGCAATTCCGATGAAACCATGATGATGCCCATCCCTTCAGCCGCAAGTTCAATGATCAGTTTATAGATCTCGTTCTTGGCATTGATGTCGATACCGCGTGTCGGCTCATCCAGCATTAGAACCTTTGGCTTGGTGGCAAGGCATTTGGCCAGTACCACTTTTTGCTGGTTACCGCCGCTTAAATTTTTAACCGTTTGTCCGGCCGATGAGCATTTGATCTTGAGCGCGTTTATATATTTTTCGGATAGCTTTTGCTCTTTGGCTTTATCCAGCATTCCAGCGCTTTTGGTTTCATCCAGATTGCTTAGGCTGATATTGGTTTTAATATCCATATTCAGCACTAGGCCGTCTTTCTTGCGGTCTTCCGGCACGAGTACTATGCCTGAATTAATCGCGTCGGTAGCTGAACGGATATTCAACTCATTATTTTCAATGCTGATCTTACCCGCCATCAAACCCGGATGAATACCCAACAAGGTTTCCATCAGTTCTGTACGACCGGCACCCATTAACCCGAAAATGCCCAGTACTTCGCCGCTGTACAGATCGAAGGATATGTTTTCAAGCGTTTTTTTATTCCTGTCGCCCGGCTTGGCAAGGCTCAAGTCTTTTACACTTAACAGTAGTTTTTTAGCAGACTGCTCATTGCTTTTGCGCACGATATTGATCTCGCGTCCCACCATTTTATGGATGAGCTGATCCTGCGTCATACCGGCCATGCTGCCATTCTCTATTTTCCGGCCATCGCGCATCACCACATAATCGTCGGCTATTTTGAACAGCTCGCTTAGTTTGTGAGAGATATAAACGATAGCTTTGTTTTCACTCTTTAACTCCGCAATGATCTCGAACAGTACGTCCACCTCGCTCTCAGTAATGGCGGAAGTTGGCTCGTCCATAATGATCATTTCTGCATCGCACAATAAGGCTTTGGCTATTTCAACTACCTGCTGCTGACCAACGCGCAGGTCGGCGATCAGGGTATCAGGAGCGACATTCAGGCGAAGTTTATTTAATAATTCCTGCGTTTTTGCCCGCATGGCTTTGCGGTTGAGCATGCCAAACGCGTTAGTGATCTCCCGTCCTAAAAACAGGTTTTCGGTTATGCTCAAATAAGGGACAAGGTTCAGTTCCTGATGAATGATGGCGATACCTGCATCCTGTGCATCGATAGGATTTTTGAATTTTACCGTTTCACCCTTAAAAATGATCCGGCCTTCGTACTCGTCATAAACGCCCGAAAGTATTTTCATCAGCGTTGATTTCCCCGCGCCGTTTTCGCCCAATATAGCGGTAACACGGCCGGCCAGCAGTTCCATGCTCACATTTTCCAGGGCCACCACGCCCGAAAATCTTTTGCCTATGTTTTCTGCTACCAGCATATTGTGATTACTTTTTTATTTTCAGGTAGAAGGGGATCACTTCCACGCTATCAGTATTTATGTGCTGCCTGTTCAGCTCAAAAGCGCCTGCGTATTCTATCAAATCACCTTTCTTTACGGTGCTTTTAAAAGGCGGTAATACTTTGCTGCGGATGATCTTATTGAGTTCAGACGAAACATTGTTCAGGTCGCCGGAATTGGTGAAATCGTTGATATTGATAATACCCGGTGCATCGCGCAAGGCATTGCCGAAAACATATTCGGTAGCAATGCGGATATTTTGATGGTTCGGCGTGGTGATGTACACGTCGCTTTCATCTAAACCGGTAACCGTGCCGCTGCCCTGAGTCATAAAATAGCGGATATTGCCAATATCCAAAGCATGCGAAAAATGATCGAACGCGCGGGATGGATTGGTTTTAATAAGATTGAGAAGTGTGTCTGTTGAAGGCGTTTTACCAATGGATGGCATCAATTTTTGGTTGAGATAGCTTTGTGCATACTCAGCGGCATTGAAGGTTTTGTTGGCGGCATTTACATCGCTCAGCTTCTTAAAGTAGACTGAGTTGTATGCCACAAGCAGGCATATAACCGTGATAACCGCGTATTTTAACAGTTTCTTTGCCATGCCTGCTTATTTTTTACCGAATGCTATGTAATCGCCGATATTGTTGTAGGTAACCAGTTCGGCGGCTACCTGTATTTTGCGTGGGAAATCGCGTTTGCCTTTAAAATATTCGTCGGCATAATTGGCCGCTGTTTGCGCCATCACTTTGGGGAACTGCATGCAGGTTGCGGATATCTTCCTGTCTTTTATCGCCTGTATCACATCTGCCGCGCCGTCAAACCCGAATACTTTTACATGGTCGGCTTTGCCAGCACCAACCAGTGCCTGGTATGCGCCGCTGGCCATAGCATCGTTGCCGCAAAATACTGCATCGATGTTCGGGTGCGCCTGCAGGATGGATTCCATCACTTCCATAGCTTTATTCCTGTCGAAATCGGCGCTTTGCTGGGCCACCATTTTCAGTCCGGGATAGTAATCAACCAGGCTGTGGAAGCCTTTGGAACGATTCCATGTATTGTTATCAGCCACAATGCCTAAAATCTCCACATAATTGCCTTTTTTATGCAGCGTTTGCACGAAGTATTTACCCAGATCAACACAGCCGGAATAACTGTCAGACAATATCTGTGATGTAGCCGCATCCGGCGAGTTCACTTCCCTGTCCATACAGAAAACGGGTACGCCTGCTTTTTTTGCCTTAACTACGTTTGATACCGAACCGTTGGCATCGGTAGGGTTAAACAAAATAGCATTATAGCCTGATGCAATGGCATTATCGAAGTTGTCGCTCTCTAAAGCAGTGTTGTTTTGTGAGTCGAATATCTTGGCGTCATAACCTAAACTTTCGGCTTGTGCAGCTGCGGTTTGCGCTAAAAATACAAACCATGGATTGTTAAGGGTTGATACGATAACCGCTACTTTCTTGCGCGAATTATTATTGCCGTGATTTTTACATCCGGCAAAGGTTAATAGCAACAGAAATATGATGCCCAGGCGTTTCATCCCTGTTATGATTTTAAATTTGGTTATATGGTTTTTAACATGCCGGTAACTACAGCTGCAATGCCTTCTGCCGATATACCGTAATGGTTCAATATCTCCACCTGCGAGCCGGTAACAGTATACTCATCCGGTATGCCCATTATCTTAAATGGCTTATTATAGCCGTTTTGTATCAATAACGATGCGCAGGCTTCGCCCAAGCCGCCGTTCACGCTATGTTCTTCAACGGTAACGATTGCCCCGGTTTTTTCGGCCAGTTGCAGTACCAATTCGTTATCCAGCGGTTTGATGGTGTGCATGCTTACCACAGTAGCGTCAATGCCGTTTTCGGCAAGTAGTTCAGCCGCTTTCAGGGCAGGATAAACCGTTTCGCCGGTAGCAATGATGGTAATGTCTGCACCTTTGCGTATCACGCGGCCTTTGCCTAATTCAAACTTGTTGTTCGGGTCTTCAGTCAGCAGTGGCATCGGTTTTTTACCGAAGCGCAGGTAAACAGGCTTGTTATACCTCACGGCGAATTTCACCGCCTCACTGGTTTCATAATTATCAGCCGGAACGATGATGCTGATGTTATTGATAGCCCTCAATACCGCAAAATCATGCAAACTGTGATGCGTTGAGCCCAAAGCGCCATAGCTTACGCCCGCGCTGATGCCCACCAGCCTCACCGGGTTATCCGAATAAGCCACATCGTTCTTGATCTGCTCTAAAGCCCTTGCTGTTAAAAAGCATGCGGGCGATACAGCAAATGATTTCTTCCCTGCCGATGCCAAACCTGCGGCAACGCCTACAAGGTTCTGCTCTGCAATGCCAATCTCCACAATCTGTTCGGGCAATTCCTGCCCGTAAGTAACCAGTTTGCCCGATCCGCGCGAATCGCTGGTTACGGCTATAATATTTTTGTCGGCTTTTGCCAGCTCGAGCAAAGTAGCCGAGAATACATCCTGGTTTGGTTTGCCGTTGGCGGCGCCGGTTTCAATAACTGCTCCCACAATTAATTCAATACAAGGTTATCCAATTCGGTTATGGCCTGTTCGTACTGTTCTTGCGTTGGTACGCCGTGGTGCCATTTAATGTTATTTTCCATAAAGCTTACGCCTTTGCCCTTTACTGTATGAGCGATTACCAGGTTGGGTTTGCCGGCTTCAAAAGGCATGCTTTCAAAGGCTTCCTTCAAGGCTTTTACGTCATTGCCGTCAACATGCTTCACTGCCCAGCCAAAGCTCTCAAACTTCTCGTCCAGCGGGTCGGTATTGCATACGTCAGCCGTTGGGCCGGTTATCTGCAGTGTGTTTTTATCCACAACGGCGCACAGGTTATCCAGCTTATAATGGGCTGCTGTTAAAGCTGCTTCCCAGTTGGAGCCTTCAGGCAGTTCGCCATCGCCCATCAGGGTATAAACTTTAAAATCCTTTTTATCCATTTTAGCGGCAATGGCAGTGCCCACCGCAATCGGTAAACCATGACCTAAAGCGCCCGTATTTTGCTCCACACCATGTACCTTTTTGGTAGGGTGCCCAATGTAGTGCGACTTATACTTGCAAAGCGTATTCAGGTCTTCTTCCGGGAAGAAGCCTTTATCGGCCAAAACCACAAACAAAGCTTCCACACAATGGCCTTTGCTCTGGATATAACGGTCGCGATCCGGCGAGGTGAAGTTTTCCGGGCCAACGTTCATCACGTCATTATACAACACATTCAGCACGTCAATACACGATAAGCTGCCGCCAGTATGCCCGGCCTTTGCGCCCAGAATATATTTCAATATCTTTTTGCGATAGGTTACCGATTTCTCTTTCAGTTCTTTTTCAGTCATCGCCGTAAATTTTAGTGCTGGTAAACTTCCCAGCCCATGTAATTGCCCAGAGCTTCTTTTAGTACAGCAGCAGATTTTGATGCGTTCATTACCACGTGGTGCTCAAAACCGTTGCGGCAAACATATTGCATCAGCCCCTGCAGGTCAGGTATTTTAGCCACGGCACGATTGCCAAAGGTGTTCAGCGCATCGTCGGTGAGTTCGCCTTCACCGATGTACACTTTGATGATGCCTTTCGGGTCGTCAGTGCTGATACGACCGTAAGTGAGCGGCGATGCAGGTGTACGACCGGCTAATGCGCCATAAGTATTTTCAACGCCAACGGTGGTGCCGAGAATAGGGGCATTGCTGATCTCGATATCCGGCAGGAATGATTTTGCCCAGTTACCGCAGTGAAACAGTACGCATTTGTTTTCGTCGTCGGCATAGTTGTTATTCCAATCCACCAGTGCGCTTGGCGAGCCTGATGCCAGTTGCATGGCATACATGGTGAGCGTGCCGGTAACATCTACCTCGCAGGCGCTTGGCAGCATGTTTTCGCTCATAATGCTCATGCTGGTGCATACGTTACAGCCAAAGTTTTGCTGAAGCGATGTCCAGCATTGAATAGCTGTTGCATCCAATGCATGCTCTTCCATAAACTGGTTAAGAACAACATCGAGCTTGGCGATCTGGATCAGCGCCTCGTCTGGGGTTTTACCCTTCGGTGCGTAGGCTAATATTTTATCGAGATGCGCTTTAACGGCGGCATCGTCTTTTGTGAGTTTATTGGCATTGCCGAGTATCTCGGAGAGATCGACAGTTGTAACCGAAATGCCGTTACGTTGCAATATTTTCTCGCTGTAACGTACCGTATTGAAAGCACCTGGCCTTGCACCAACTGCACCTATACGTACCTTGCGCAAACCTTTCACCACACGGCAAACTGCCAGAAAGTTCTTCAGTTCAGTTTCGAACTCCGGTTGTGATGGGTGGACAACATGGGCTGCGGTTAGCGTATATTTTATGCCGTATTGGTACAGGTTGTTACAAACGGAAATTTTACCGCACCATGAATCACGGCGACGGGCAACATCCAGTTTGTTCAGATCATCAGGATACGCCTGGATCAGTACCGGCACATTCAGGCCTGACAGTTTAATGGTTTCGGCAACACCTTTTTCATCGCCAAAATTTGGCAGGATAACCAGTATGCCGCTGATCTCGTCCTGGTGTTTTTTGAATAGTTCGGCACAGCGCTGTGCATCCTTAAAAGTTTCTACGCCGCCAAGTTTCGACTGGCTTTCATCAAGCATGATGGGGTTGAGGTTCAGCTTACCAAAAAGCGCGATGATGTCGGCCCTTGCTTCAGAAACCAGTCTGTCAGGGAAAAAATCGCGATTGCCTATGATAACGCCTAAACTTACCTTATTACTCATGGGTATTTATTGCTAATTATGGTTTATATCAATAGATAGCTTGCGGGGACTGCGCCCGGCAAATAACTATCATGTTATGAACCAAAACTATTGCAATAAGCAGGCGCTTTGTAATGATAGGTTATCATGATATTATAATATATTATCATGGATGGTTTATGCGAATGGAAAAAGCGTAGAAATATTCATAATAATAGTGAATGGTTGATTAAGTTGATGAGAGTGAGTTGTAGGAAGTAAGTGCAATAAAATTACTCAATTAATCAACCCCTCACCTAATCAACTTTCTTCGTTGTCCACCCGCTGTAAAGGAGTTTTTTGTTGATATCAGGCTTGGGAAAGAACAGGCTGGCAAGATACCCGACAACAATCACCACGAGATGACTGTAAACACCAAGCATCAGTTTATTTTGCTTGAAGTTATAAGCGCCGAGGTCAAGCAGAACGTATTTTTCATGGCCGATGCCAATTTTGGTTGAAGTAAGGAAAGCCCATGCCGTAAACACAATGCAAGCAATAATGCCGATGTTCACGCCCTGCTTGTTAGCCCTGGAGCTAAACAGCCCAAGTAAAAATATACCCGCAATACCACCTGAGAAGATAGCATAAAGCGTAAATACAATATCCAATACGCCACCTTCGCCTGCGGTAAGGTATAATGCCGCAATCAGTAACGAGGCAATGCCCGCCATCAACACTATCCATCTGCCAACACGCAAACTTGATGCATCAGATGCATGCGGATAAAAGCGTTTGTAGTAATCCTGAACGCCCACGGCTGCCAAACAATTTAAATCGGCACCTAAACTGCACACGCCTGCCGAAACCAATGAGGCTATAATTAAACCTACAACACCGGTTGGCAAATTGCTTACAATAAAATGCGGGAAAATAGCATCGGCACGAATACCTGCAGGCAGCGGATTTTGCTTGTAATAAACAAAAAGCGCCGTACCGATAAACATAAATAACGCCCAAACAGGTACCAGCAGGAATACGCCCATTAGCGACGCTCGGATGGCCGATCTATCGGTTTTAGCGGTGAGATAGCGTTGTACAATGGTTTGATCGGTGCCGTATTTCTGAATGCCGTAGAATAAGCCGTTCAGCGCCATTACAATAAAAGTAAGCTTGGTGAAGCTAAGTGTATAAGGTCCGAAACCTGTATGATGATTAATTTTTGCAATATGCCACACCTCGGCAGGGCCTCCTTTTACGCTGTACAGTATGAAGACCAAACAAGCTATGCCGCAGCCGAACAACATAAAACCCTGTATCACATCCAGCCATATTACCGCTTCAATACCACCCAGTAACGCCAATACGATAATTACTACTCCAATAACGCCGATAATAACTAACGTGCTTACGCCCGTCATGTTTGATAAAGCCAGTGCCAGCAGGAAAAAAACCGTACCCATCTTTGAAAAATGCGTCAGTACAAAGCCCATTGAACTGTAATAGCGCGCAAATAAGCCGAAGCGTTTTTCAAAGTATTCGTAAGTGCTTAAGCCGATCACCTTGCGGTAAAGCGGCACAATAAACCAGATCATGGTAATAAGCACAATAGGCACCATTAGCCCCTGTACCAATAATATCCAGTTGGAAGTATAGCCTTCGCCAGGGTAAGCGAGGAAGGTTACGCTGCTGATGAGGGTGGAAAGGATAGAAAAGCCGATAGCCCACGAAGGTATTTTACCATTGGCGGCGAAATATTCCTGCGTGGAGTTTTGTTTACGCGCAAAGCGCAGCCCGAAATACACCGTCATTAGCAAAAATGCGGCAATAATGATGTAGTCAAGTACTTGCAGGTGTGCACCGCCCATATTTCCGGTAGTATTTTATTAAAACGTCCAGGTGTTGGCCGGCCAGTCGTAGCTGCCGGGTTTAAGTGTCAGAAGCATGTCGCTGTCTGCAACATTCATCTTGATAACGCCCGCGCCAGGTTCGCTGACGGGGGAAAACCTGTCAAATTTTAATCGGTTTATAATCGCGGCGGCAGTTGATCCGCCTTCTATCAAAAGTTCTTTTATCAGTATTCTTTTCAAAACCATATCCACTATCACCGCCTTTTTTTCACGCAGATCTACGGCCGTAACATTGTTGTTTACCGTCGATGATTCATCAATGGCAATAATAGCTTTTTTATTCTTTTTTAATAAAGATATGATCTCATCCGCCCAGGTTTCAAAATCCAAATCCGTTCCGTCCGAAATAACAGCGTATGGCATATAACTTACCGGCCCTTCTTTCGCCTTCAGGTTCTTTAATCGTGAGCGGCTTTTGTCGTGGGTGGTCCCGCAAACAAATAAGGCGGGCTCCTGTACGGGAATATCGGTATTGTGAACCGTTTTTTGCAATTGCATGGACTCCAGTAAAGCAACGAACAGTCCTGCTCCGCCAGCGAGTAATGTGTCCTGGCCGGCTCTTTTTATCCATGCTGTTAAATCAGCATTTGTGGCTGTTTCACCAACGATAATGCCTGTTGATGGCAATTCATCATCCGCTTTCAATACCGCGATCTCATTTTTCTGTACCCGCAGCATTTCATGAGGTTGAGGGCCTTTTGCCGGAAATTCAGGATCATGTGCAAAGGCTGTTTCGTGTATCAGCTGATCATTTACATAATATTTGCCACCTGTCAGCTTCCGGCCAAAACCGGGGTTTGCCGGAGCCAGTAAAGCCCTGGCCTTACCCAGTACCTGCAAATGCAGCTTAATTTCGGGGATGATGTGCCCGCGCATTACCGAATCCACCTTTTTGAAAACGATGGACGGATTAATAGCGCGTACTGCTTCAGACACATCCCGCGTTAACTCCAATGCTGCTTCTTCGGGCATGGAACGTGTATCGGTAGAGATAATGAGCAGATCGGCCGATGAACCCTGAGGTATATGCGTAACAATCTCTGCCTTCAATCCATACCGAAGGCCAATACCGCCAATTTCGGCGGCGCCGGTCAGATCGTCGGCAATAACAGCGATCATTAAACAATAATTTGTTTCCTGTATCTGCTCAGTTGCACAGCCGATTCTATCGCCAGTATCATTGCATCAGGGCTTGCAATACCTTTGCCCGCAATTTCAAATGCTGTACCGTGGTCAACTGAAGTGCGTATGATAGGCAGGCCCAGCGTAATGTTTACACCCTTAACGCTCGACATCTGCTGTTTTTGCGCATCCCACTTGAAACCTGCCAGTTTAAAAGGGATGTGTCCCTGGTCATGGTACATAGCTACTACACCTCCATAAGCGCCGGTTGCCGCTTTTGCAAACAAGGTGTCTGGCGGAACAGGGCCTTCTACATTGTAGCCTCTTGCCTGTGCTTCCTGTACAGCGGGTAATATTTCGTATTCGTCTTCGGTGCCGAACAAGCCGCTGTCGCCAGCGTGTGGGTTCAGACCCGCAACGCCAATTTTCAGGTTGGTTTCGCCAAGACTGATAAGGCCATTGTACAGCAGTTCAATCACTTCCAGAATGCGCTCTTTTTTAACCAGATCACAAGCCTGGCGCAGCGATACGTGGGTTGAAACGTGGATCACCTTCAGGTTATCCTCAACCAGCAACATGGCATATTTTTTTATACCGGTAAAATGCGCGTATATCTCGGTATGACCGGCAAAATGGTGACCGGCCTCATTTATAGATTTTTTATTGATAGGCCCGGTAACTGTAGCATCAATATCGCCCAGCATAGCCAGATCAATCACCTTTTTTACGGATTGAAACGCTGCATCACCCGCCATTGCCGACACCTGGCCGAATACCAGTTTGTTCATCTTCACGTTATGAAGATCGTATACATCTATGGTGCCATATTCAAATTTAGCATCAGCCACATTCTGAATGGGATTAATATCGGCCTTCAGTTTCAGTCGCTTTATAATATCCTTAAATACATCGGCATCGCCAACCAGCAAAGGGGAGCAAATTTCATATATATCCTTATCAAGCAGGGCTTTTACTGCAATTTCGGGGCCTATACTTGCAGGGTCGCCCATGGTTATTCCAACAACCGGTTTATCAAACATTTGCATCACTCTTTACCAGTAAATTATTCTTTTCTATAGCGTGTTTTAAACTCTTTATCACTTTTTGTTTTTCTTCGTCCTGCATTGGGTACAGCGGCGGCATTACGTATTCTTCGCATATTTCCAGCTCGTGCATGCACACTTTCAGCGCCCATAACGATTCGCCCAACAGTTTGGCTTTTTGGTAAACATCGCCCAGCTGATCTGATATTTTTTGCAGTTTATGGGCCTGTTCATGGTCGCCTTTTTTAACAGCGGTATAAAGGTCGGCATATAACTGCGGGTTGATATTACCGGTACTTGGAATCAGACCATCGCTGCCGCTGATCAAAGCCTCGGCAGATTTTGGCGCCCAACCCAGCAGGTGGCAGAAATCAGGCCGCGCGCGCCACATATCAAGCGACATTTTCAATCTGTCCTCACTTCGTTCAGAATCTTTTGTACCGATGAATTTCTCATGATAGCTCAGCTTATCCACTATTTCCAGCGGTATAGACATACGCGTGGTGGTAGGGATATTATAGATGATAATCGGCCCTGCAACCTGCACCGCCAGTTGCTCAAAATAGGTAAGCATCTGGTATTCTGAAAGATTATAATAAGATGGCAGTGTTGCCGCAACGGCATCAACCCCGCTGTCAAAAGCCACATTTGCCAGTTTTACCGATTCTTCGACACAATTGGCGGAGATACCTACATACAGCCTGTCGCCGGGATACTTCAGTTTGGAAGCCGTTAAAACGTAGTCTTGCTTAAACTTAATTGGCAGCGATGCAGATTCGCCGGTAGTGCCATTGATAAAAGGCATTACGCCAGCCTTATTAAAGTTGGCGAACATGCGCTCCAATGCGCTATGGTCGAGTTTAAAATCTTTTGTAAGCGGTGTAACAGCCGGAACGACTATGCCGTTGTATTTATTTTTATTGGTCATAAGCTGTTAATACGCTTCGTTATAAATGTTAATGGCATCCTCTTCTGATATATGCCTGGGGTTATTTTTTAATAATCGCTGTATCTTCAAGGCATCCTTCGCCATAGCCGGAATTGCTTCCTGCGGGATATTCACCTCGCGCAACATGGCCGGTATGCCGCAATCCGCTATCAGTTCGCGCACTTTCTGTATGCCTTTTTTTGCAGTTTCCAGGTCGTCGGCTTCTCTCGTACAGCCCAATGCCACAGCTACATCGGCATAGCGGGCGGGAGCGGCAGTCATATTAAATTCCATTACAAAAGGCAGTAAAAGCGCGTTGGATAAGCCGTGCGCCAAATGAAAAGTGCTTCCTAATGGATAGGATAGCGCATGCACACCAGCTGTATTGACCGGGCCAAGGCAAAAGCCACCCAGCAGACTGCCCATCGCCACCTGGCTGCGGGCATGTTCGTCTTTGCCGTCTTTTACTGCTTTTACAAGGTTGGCACCTATCAGGCGCATACCCTCAAAAGCATACATATCTATAAAAGGCTGGGCGAACTTATTGGTATAGGCCTCAAGGCAGTGCGTTAAGGCATCGAGGCCGGTAGCCGCGGTAATTGCAGGTGGCAGACTGATGGTAAGCAACGGGTCGACGTAAACGATATCCGGAACCAGGTAAGGGCTTATGATGCCTTTTTTCTGGTTGTCAGCATCGTCCACCAAAATGGCATTCGGCGAAACTTCGCTGCCTGTACCGGATGTTGCAGGTACGCATATCAGTTTTTTGTTGCGGCCCTTCAGTAATCCTGAACCTACTATTCCGGTAAGTGGCTGATCGTTATCAACCTGAGCGGCTATCAGTTTGGCAATATCCAGCACACTGCCACCGCCAATGCCGATCACCACGTCAGGGTTCGCCACTTTTGCATCAGCTAACAACATATCAAAATCTGCGAATGTAGGTTCCTGTATAATGCTGGTGTCCATTGTTACGGCTATACCTTCGGCGGTAAGCTGTTGCACAAAATCGTCCAGTCGCTTCAGTAATGGATCGATGGTTATGATGAATGCCCGCTTACATTTGGTGGCAACGATCTCTGCGGGCAATGCCTGCAGGCAACCATTGCCGAAAACGAGCTTTCCGGGGAAATTGACAGATAAAGGTGGGGTAGAAGTTTGCGTCATGCGTTACTCAAAATCAAAAATTTCAGCCTAAAACTTACCTGAACGTCAACTGATGAAGCTTGCTATGTATTATGCTGTAATAAATTATTGCATTTAGATTTATTGTAACAAAAGTATTATGATGCTCCTAAGCCATGTTATATAAAATATGCAAGTAATTGTATGATATTATCATAGGCCTGTATTGATTATAAATTATATCAACCCTGTTGCAAATGGCTCATTATATTTTTTTATCAGATGCGGTTAAAATACCACTTCTGATTATGCCTGATATTTAGCTTTATACGCCTCTTTTATAATCAATTACGATAACGATTAAGTAAATATTTGCGCCAATATGCTTGCTGCAGACGAACACTCGGGATACTTTTGCGTTAAGTCAAGATATTATAATCCTGCATGACCGTCGCAGCGATATAATCGATAATCATCAGTATTTATTGGATATTATTTAAAAGATAGTGTATGTCGGCAGTTAAAACTTTAGGTCAATTTATTATTGAAAGACAAAATGACTTCCCCTTTGCAAAGGGTGAGTTATCACGCTTGCTGCGTGACCTCGGTATTGCGGCAAAGATCGTAAACCGGGAGATAAACAAAGCGGGGCTGGTTGATATACTCGGCGAAGCCGGGACAACCAACGTGCAAGGCGAAGGCCAGAAAAAACTCGACGTGTATGCCAATGAGCAATTTATTGCCGCGCTTAAATGCGGCGGCGAGTGCTGCATTGTGGTTTCGGAAGAGAACGACGAACATATTTGTATTGATTCGGAGATATCAAAAGATGCAAAGTATATTGTGGCGATAGACCCTTTGGATGGCTCATCTAATATTGATGTGAATGTGGGCGTGGGTACTATTTTTTCCATTTACCGCCGTAAAACCACTTCCGGTAAAGCGAATATAGAAGAAGATGTGCTGCAAAAAGGCTCGGAGCAGGTAGCTGCGGGATATATTATTTATGGCTCGTCAACCATGCTGGTGTATACTACCGGTAAAGGCGTTAATGGTTTTACGCTCGACCCATCCATCGGCGAGTTCTGCCTTTCGCATCCGGACATGAAGATACCAAAGGACGGCCTGATCTATTCCATCAACGAAGGTTACTATACCCATTTCCCCGACGGAGTAAAAAAATATATTAAATATTGCCAGGTGGAAGACGAAGCTACCAACAGGCCCTATACTTCGCGATATACAGGCTCAATGGTGGCCGACCTGCACCGTAACATGATAAAAGGCGGCATATTTATTTATCCGCGCACTGCCAGTTCGCGTAAGGGCAAGCTGCGTTTGGTGTACGAGTGTAACCCAATGGCCTTTATTATTGAGCAAGCCGGTGGCATGGCGTCAGACGGTTACGGCCGCATTCTCGACATAGAGGTAACCGAGCTTCACCAGCGCTCGCCGATCTTTATAGGTTCGGAAAATATGGTGTTGAAAGCTAAAGAGTTTATGGCTGCTTTTTCGCCCCAGGATACAATAAAAACCTTCGAGGGCCTGGTTAAGATACAATAGTGAGTGTTATATTGTAGTTCAGTGTGAAAAGCCCGGTTGCATTGCAGCCGGGCTTAATTTTTGTGTTTTGCATGGTGCATTTAACCACAGAGTGCACCGAGGTTTTACACAGGGTACACAGAGATTTTTATATCGGATTGATCTGATAAAAAATAGCGATGAGTTTCAAACCCATCGCTATATAAAAGCTATCTAATCTGTGTCCTCGGCGTTTTTTCTCTCTGTGTCCTCTGTGGTTAGATTCGCCGCATAGTGAAGCTTCGTTTTTTATATCGGATTGATCTGATAAAAAAAATAGCGATGGTTTTAAAACCCATCGCTATTGTGTATAAAAAATCTATCGGTTTTTACTCTTTATATCCAATTGGCTTAACTGTATTAACAGGCACAAGGCTGTTCAGGTAAACTTCTATATTGGTATAACCGCCACCATTTTTGGCAAGCTTTGAAGCATCTTTCGAGTCCTTAGGGTTTAAGCCGTGTTTGATCTCGTACGCATCAGGCATACCATCGTGGTCGGTGTCTTTATAAGGCACCCCTTTGTATTCAGGGTAACCGCCAACCTGGCTAATATCGGTTATAATACCTTTTTTGTATGACGAATCAGGTAAACGGTGTTTAACCCATTGCTTGCCGTTGCTGTTATCAGTACCCGGTATGTAGTAGATCTTGCCGGTCCTTACTTCTTCAACAATGTGCTTGTCGAACTCGTCGCGTACAGGCAAGGTACAGCCTACATTTTTCAATACCCAGTCATGTGCTTCCTGTGCGGTAATGATGGTTACAGGCGCATGCGGGAATGGCGTGTTTACACGAATGCTATCGGTATATCGGCCAGCATCCGGCATTTCGCCGATCTGGATGCCGCCGTCCCAGTTGTTTTTGGTTACTTTTTCGTCGCC
>JBQCIS010000046.1:0-6072 GCA_051953515.1 Mucilaginibacter sp. | reverse complement strand
GCTGCGCAGTGTTGTACACAAACGCGGCTACTACAACGGCCGCTTCAGACAGGTTAGCCTGGTCGAGTTTATCGTAGGTGTCCTGGTTACTGTGGTGGGTGCGGGTGCCGTAATCCAGTCCGTCCTGTAAAAACTCAAATGCCGGTATACCCACCGCGTCGAACGATACGTGGTCAGTGCTGCCGGTGTTGCGAATGGTAACGGTAGTTGCGCCCAGGTCGTTAAACGGCGCCAGCCACGATTTATACAACGGCCCTACTGCCGAATCGCCCTGCAGGTAGATGCCGCGTATCTTGCCTGCGCCATTGTCGAGATTGTAATAAGCGGATATCTTGGCCTGTTCAGGCAATAGCTGCATAGTCTTTGGATCGCCGAAATGGTTTTTCACATATCCCTGCGAGCCAAACAGCCCCTGCTCTTCCGAACTCCATAAAACAATGCGTATGGTGCGGCGTGGTTTTACGCCCAAAGCTTTTAATATGCGTACAGCCTCCATCATTACGGCGCTGCCCGCGGCATTGTCTGTTGCGCCGGTAGCGGCATGCCATGAATCAAGGTGACCGCCCAGCATCACTACCTGGTCTTTCAGTTTTTTATCGGTGCCCGGTATTTCGGCAACTACGTCGTAGCCGTTCAGGTCGTCGGTATAAAACTTCGTTTTGATATCAGCTTCCATAGTTACCTTAACACCCGCCTTAACAAGGCGCAATATGCGCTGGTAATCTTCGCCGCTGGTTTCCAGTTCGGGCGCTACGGCGTGTGCGGTATCCGCATAAGATGCACCGTTGGTAGTAAATACAGTTCCGTCAGTACCGCGCGCCTGGCTAAGCACCAGCGCTACGTTTTCATTTTTAAAAAACACACTGATCTGGTTGTGAAAAGCTAAAAACTTGCGTCTTGCTATCATTGCGGGCGAGTTGGGATCGAACGCGCGGCGTACGCCTGGTTGCGGCTGTGCGTTTTCCATAGCAGTTAAAGCGCTATCCGTTAAGCGCTCGGCATCCGATTTAAAGGTGCGCTCTATGTTTGCCCGCATATCGCTGATCACGATCTTGCCAGCCAGTTTACCTTTATATTTGGCAAAATCGGCAGCTGAATCTATCTTCACTACCACCACTTCGCCTGTTATTGGGCCGTTGGTGCCGGGTGTCCAGGCTTTGGGGATGGCTATAATGGCATGGTAATAAGGCGCGGTAATGGCGGCATAATTCTTTTGCACTTCCCATCCTTTGCCGAATTTGCCCCATGGTTCGCGTTTGGCATTTTTCAGCCCCCATTCAGTAAGCTCACTTATGGCCCAATCCTGCGCGTGCTTCAATTCAGGCGAGCCCGATAAACGCGGACCAGAAACATCCGTTAAATAAAAGGCGGTATTCATTACCTGCGAGTGATTGAGACCCTCGTTGCGGATCTTTCGCATCATAGCAGTGTCAACCGGTTCCTGTGCCGAGGCATATCCGGCAAAACCTGCAACAAGCAAGCATGTGTAGAGTAAATTTTTCTTCATAATAAATATTTAAGATCAGTTAAAGCAAACTTATCTATTAATCAGATATAAAGCGGCAGATCCTTGCTAACAAAATTGTTACAATGGAAGGAGGGTTAAAGGTAAAAGCGGAAGGGCAAAAGATTTTACCAACTTTGCCTGTTTAATTCCTTTTTACGTTTCACCGTTTAATCTCTCCGCTTTCCACCGCCATTGTTAATAATTATTTAACATCAATTCCTTCCGATTTTTGAAAAAACTGTTTACGTTTGAATTTTTTCTTTATGTAGCTTCTATAAATTTTTGAGTTGATAGTATGCTACGTGTTGATAGTACCAAACCTTGCCAGATCATTTATGCCATAGCCCGGCATGACTACCTTGGTTTTGTTATCGAGCCGCATATCGTTCAGCTCAATCCCAATGGCGAATTTTCGTTAACCCATCAGCGTCTTTTCAGCACCACGGCTAAAGAGTTCGGCCAGTTTCTGGATGAAACCGATTACAAGCTCATCAAAATTCTGGAAGAACTGGAACAGGGCAATATCATCAAGCGCTATCACAAAAAGCCTATCCGCCCCTTTGAATTTTTCACCAAGATATTTAATGAAAAATTATTAGAGGTAATACGGCCTAAGATGGAGAAACGCATGGCCGATGCGCTCGAACTACTGGTACACAAACATATATTCCTGATGAGCAAGGAGGGTTACCCGGCCGAGCGTAAATTGCAAATGGCTACTGAGCCGGTTTCGGTACTGTTCCATTTCCGGCGCGATGATACCGAGATCAGGTACTTCCCAACCATCAAATACCAGGGACTGCGCATTGAGTTCATGTTTAAAAATGCCGAGATCATTTGCAACCAGCCCGCCTGGATGCTGCTGGATGATACGCTTTATTATTTCGACAAGGAGATGGAAGGCAAAAAACTGATGCCTTTCCTCAACCGGCGCTATATCTCTATCCCACGTTCGTCCGAAGTATCATATTTCGAAAAGTTTGTTATTCCGCTTATCGAAAAACATAATGTTTATGCCGAGGGCTTTATCATCAATACCGAGAAGCACGAAGGCACGCCTATTCTGAAACCGATATACGTGGAAGGCGGTACTTCGCAACTACAGCTGAGCTTTAAATACTCGCATTATATTTTCCCTTTCGGCGATGGGCGGCATGTTTCCGTTACCATGGACCTAAATGGCGAAAAACCCGTTTTCCATCGAATTAAGCGTTCACTTACCTGGGAGAAGAACAAATTGCATGAACTGGAAGCACTGGGATTGAAAACGGTATCGTCATTATTCCAAAACCTCGAGGTTGTGGGTACCGAGAACGATGAAGATCAATCTTTTTCGGTATTTGAATGGCTTAACCAGCACCACGACAAATTGCTGACCGAGGGTTTTGTGATAGAACAGCCGGAAGGTGGCAAACGCTATGTTTTCGGGTCGACAAGGATAGACCTCGAAGTGCGCGAGCAAAACGACTGGTTCGATATTTTTGCTGTGGTGTATTTCGGGCCGTACAGCATTCCGTTCATCCAATTAAAAAATCATATCCTTAATCACCGCAAGGAATTTACCCTGCCATCGGGCGAGATAGCAGTGATACCTGAAAAATGGTTTTCGCAATATGGTAACCTGTTGCATTTCGGCGAAGGTGAAAACCTGCGGCTTAAGCGTCATCATATCGGCCTGGTGACCGACCTTGCCGAGGGCGAGATGGCTAATGTAACCATGAGCCGCAAGCTACAAAGCCTAACAAATTTCGAGGTAATGGAAGACGTAGCCATGCCACATCATTTTAAAGGTCATTTACGTGAGTACCAGAAGGCCGGCTATCACTGGTTCCATTTCCTGAAAAACTATCATTTTGGCGGCTGCCTGGCTGATGATATGGGTTTGGGTAAAACCGTGCAAACCCTTGCCTTACTGCAAAAACATAGGGAAGATACCGAGGCGGCAGGGAGTAAAAGCGTTTCGCTGCTTATTATGCCTACATCGCTTATTTATAACTGGCTCAATGAGGCCAAAAAATTCGCGCCGAAGCTGCGTATTATGGTGCATACCGGTGCACTGCGTTATAAAACGCCGGAGGTATTCAGCAATTACGACGTAATCATTACTACTTATGGCATCAGTCGTATCGATACCGATCTGTTAAGCGCCTTCTTTTTTGATTATGTGATACTGGATGAGAGCCAGAATATCAAAAACCCGTCGTCCAAATCATACCAGTCGGTAAAACAGCTTAAATCACGCTTTAAGCTGATACTGAGCGGAACGCCGGTAGAAAACTCGGTAAATGACCTCTGGACACAAATGTCGTTCATTAACCCGGGACTGCTGGGTACGCAGCAATATTTCCAGAACGAGTTTGTGCAGCCCATAGAACGTAAAAAAGACGAGGAAAAGGCCCGCAAGTTGCAAGCGCTCATCAAGCCATTCGTACTGCGCCGCACCAAAGAGCAGGTGGCTACTGAACTGCCGCCAAAAACCGAAACGCTGCTGTATTGCAAGATGAGCGAGGAGCAGTCGTCCATTTACGAAAAGGTGAAGTCTGAATACCGCAACGAACTGCTGAAAAGCCTGGAAGACGGCACTTATGCCCAAACGCAGATACAGGTGTTACAGGGACTAATCAAGTTGAGGCAAATCGCTAATCACCCGTGCATGATCGACAGCGAGTACGAGGGCGATTCGGGCAAGTTTGAGAATGTGACGCATACGCTTACCAACGTATTGGATGGTGGCCATAAGGTACTTATCTTCTCGCAGTTTGTGAAGCAACTGGCCATTTACCGTGAGTATTTCGACCGTGAAGGCATTAATTATACCTACCTCGACGGCAGCACGCAAAACCGCGGCGATGTGGTAAAACAATTTCAGGAAGATCCCAAAACCCGCGTGTTCCTCATATCACTCAAGGCCGGAGGTGTGGGCCTTAACCTAACCGAGGCTGACTATGTTTTCATCCTCGACCCATGGTGGAACCCGGCCGTTGAGCAGCAGGCGATAGACCGTACACACCGAATCGGGCAAACCAAAAATGTATTCATCTATAAGTTCATCACTAAAGATTCTGTTGAAGAAAAGATACTGGCTTTGCAGCAACGTAAACTAAGCGTGGCCCGATCTCTTATTACCACCGAAGAGAGCTTTATCAAGTCGCTCACCGCAGATGATATCCGCGAAATATTGCGATAGCGAACACGTTTCCGTAAAAATTTTAAATCTTTCAAACAAAGCCCCACATAATTTATTAATTTAGCGAGCGCATTAAGCATTTAAAGTTATTTTAAAAATGAAACCATTCATTTCAACCAAATTTTACGGGGTAATGAACTACCTGATCGGTGCAGCCCTTATATTAGCTCCGTGGTTTGTACCGGCAAGTAATGGCAAGCCTTTCTATGTTCACGCTGATGGCGCGTCCCTGCTTTTGCCACTTATTGTAGGTTGGGTACAACTTATTATGGCCTTTTTCAGCAATAACAGCCATGGCGTTATCAGGCAGTTCCCGTTACAGATGCATTTTTTTCTGGATGTGCTATGCGGTTCATTCCTTTTCGCTTCACCATTTGTATATGGTTTCAGCGACGTGATCTGGTGGCCACATGTATTATTTGGTGGTTTATTGGTTATTTTAGGTGTATTCACTAAAAAATCACCTTTCACTACCCCTACGCCACATGCACAGCCACAAGGCGGTCTTACTTCTGTTGATTACGAAGAACAGACTTTGATGTACTAAATCTTAATAAAGGATATGTGAAAAGGCGATGAGTGATCATCGCCTTTTTTTGTGAACCTTGATTTATGAGATTTAAAGGATTTGCTTGATGCTGCTTTAAAATCATGTCATTGCGAGGAACAGCAGAGGAAAGCGCCTGCGGGTGACGAAGCAACCTCGTCGCTTTGCTAACGCCGCTTCACTATACATGCGACCCGATTTGACTCACCCCCGACTGCGCTTCGCTAGTCGCCCCTCTCTTCGCTGCGCGGAAAGAGGGGAACTGCATTCGTGATTCATAGGATTAGAGGATTTACTTGATGCGTAAACGAGCCTAACATTGCTCTCATTTTCGCATTTTAGCAAACACGTTAAGTAGAAATGCACCTAAGAGTAATACTGCAGCCATAATAAACAGTCCTTTAGCACCGTAGGCTATTGAGGCGCTTCCGCCATATCTGCCATACAAAATACCGCCAGTTGATTTATTAGTTAAGTTGCAATATATTCCGGAACCAATAAGAAATACAATTGTAACCCAAAAAACATATCTAAGCTGTTTTTCGATGCGTGGTGTTTTATATGGCATTGATATTTGAGTTTAAATCAAACTTACGAAGTTTTAAATATCAAACTCTGCAAAAGTGCGCAAAGGCCTGTCGGAAAACCGGGCCGGGTGTTTTGCCTGCGGGCGGAAGGTTTTTTCCGACTTGATTTATTCACCAGTGTTTATTTTTCAATGGTGTTCATGAGATCGCTGCGCTTAGTTTTTGGTTACTCTTTTTATCAAGAAAAAAGTAACAGCCTTAGCGGCAATTGAGCGGTGAAAGCGATAAGTATTGAAGCAGTAAT
>JBQCIS010000045.1:0-18773 GCA_051953515.1 Mucilaginibacter sp. | reverse complement strand
AGAACACTTAGATGTTTGTCTGGAAGCTGGTTTAAACGTAGAAGGCATCAACGCTGAGGTTGCTGCCGGTCAGTGGGAGTTCCAGATCTTTGCAAAAGGTGCTAAAGAAGCTGGCGACCAGATCTGGGTTGCACGTTACCTGCTTGAAAGAATTGGCGAAGAATATGGTGTATCTATCAACTGGCATTGCAAACCGCTTGGTCAGCTCGACTGGAACGGTTCTGGTATGCACGCTAACTTCTCAAACACTTTACTGCGTACTGCAGCAAGCAAAGAAACTTATACTAAAGTATTGGAAGCTTTCCGTCCGGTTGTTGCAGAACACATTGCTGTTTACGGTGCCGATAACGAACAACGTTTAACCGGTAAACACGAAACTGCTTCTATCCACGACTATAGCTATGGTGTATCTGACCGTGGCGCTTCTATCCGTATCCCGCTGTTTACTGTACAGAAAGGC
Source organism: Mucilaginibacter sp. (assembly GCA_051953515.1). Taxonomy (GTDB): domain Bacteria; phylum Bacteroidota; class Bacteroidia; order Sphingobacteriales; family Sphingobacteriaceae; genus Mucilaginibacter. Next base: position 18,313 of record JBQCIS010000045.1, on the reverse strand, counting down.
TGGAGCGGTTATCTGGAAGATCGTCGTCCGAACTCAGCTGCAGATCCATACAAAGTAGCTGCACGTATCATTAAAACCGTTAAGTCGGCTCTTTAATTCAGATTTCACAGTTTTTATTTAATATCCGAATCCTCCCGGTGCAAACCGGGGGGATTTTTTGTTTGTCTGAACCTTGATTCGTCAGATTAAAGGATTTTCATGATGTTGGGTTATTAACTTACGAAGTTTTGAAAACTTCGTAAGTTTGATATTGACGATTTGCAACGGATTTAAGTAGGTTAAATATCCTGGAAATCTTTAAAATCGGTTAAATCCTGGTTCCCACCGGCCTGTTATACAAATAAACCCAGCAATCAATTGAACGGGCATCGGTTTCAATCTCTATAAGTTTCCTGATAAACAAATTCGGCTGTTCCTGTTCAGGGCCATAACCTTCGTAATCATCCAGTGTTTTCAATACCATTGGGGCGTTATTCATGAGGTAGATGCTGCCATGTATATAGCTTTCGGCATAAGTATCTTCAATAGCGCCGGGATATTCGCCGATGTCATATAAGCGGCCCTTAAACTTCCCTTTTTTTACAAATTGACAATGCTTGCGCATAAATATGGCAAACTCATTATCAGCATCCAGCAAAGTGCCATAAACAAACAGGTATAAGCAAAGTACATCCATTTAAATAAAATAGCTTGAAATAACAGCTGATTTCGTAAATCAATGGTGATCAATCGCATCCTGAAAATCTCCAAAATCCGTTTAATCCCGGTTCACTTTAAACAAAGATACTTATTGTACGTATATACAGCGTGGAAACAATAATTTGTATTTCCACCGTTTGATTGTCTAACTTGTCCGCTCAATTCATACCAGGCCTTATGAACGAAGATCAGATCATAACCTATTTAAAGGAAAACGATATACAAAAAATAAAGTTCGCCTTTGCCGATACCGATGGTATCCTGCGCGGCAAGGTGATACACCATAAGAAATTTATCGATGGTATGCGCAATGGTTACGGCTTTTGCGATGTGGTGTTCGGATGGGATAGCAGCGATGGTACTTATGATAATGTACAGCTTACCGGCTGGCATACCGGTTACCCCGATCAGCAATGCCGTATCGATCTGTCAACCTTTCGCACTGTGCCCTGGCAGGATAATATTCCGTTTTTCCTGGCTGATTTCAGCAAGGCCGATGGCAACGATCTGGTGGCCGATACCCGCAGCTTGTTAAAGCGTATTACCCGCCGGTGCGATGAAATGGGCTTTCATCCCGAGTTTGCACAGGAGTTTGAGTGGTTCAACTTCCGCGAAACGCCGCAATCACTGGTCGAAAAAAGCTTTACGCACCTGCAAACGCTTACACCGGGCATGTTCGGTTACTCTATATTGCGCACCTCGCAAAACAGCGACTTTTACTACGATCTGTACAACTCGTTAATGCAGTTCAACATCCCGCTGGAGGGCCTGCATACCGAAACCGGTCCGGGTGTTTACGAAGCCGCCATTATGCACGATCATGTATTGGCTGCAGCAGATAAGGCTGTGCTGTTTAAAACTGCAGTAAAAGAGATCGCCTATAAACACGGTATAATGGCTTCTTTTATGGCCAAGTGGACGGAAACATTACCGGGTTGCAGCGGTCATATTCACCAAAGCCTGTGGAATAAGGGCAAAACTGAAAACCTGTTCTATAATGCCGATGACGAGAATGGCATGAGCGATACATTGAAACATTATCTGGCAGGTCAGTTACATTGCTTGCCTTACATTTTGCCAATGTATGCGCCAACAATAAATAGCTATAAACGTTTGGTTGAAGGTGCATGGGCGCCAACCACCGTTACCTGGGGATTGGATAACCGTACCACGGCTATCCGCATTTTAAATGAATCATCAGCTTATACAAGGCTCGAAACACGCATTCCCGGGTCAGATACCAACCCATATTTGGCTATGGCGGCGGCATTGGCGTCTGGCTTGTATGGCATTAAACATAAATTGCCTTTAACCATTCAGCCCACAACCGGTAATGGTTATGAAGATAAAAAAAATGGCGTACTCTCAACCAATCTGCACGATGCAGCCATGCTGATGAAAAACTCAGATATCGCCAAAGAGCTTTTCGGTGAAGGTTTTGTAGAACACTACACCCAAACCCGCCTGTGGGAACACCGCCAATTTGCCAAAGTAGTTACCGACTGGGAATTGAAGAGGTATTTTGAGATCATATGAACCTGAATTTAACGGATTTTGGGGATTTTCAGGATATGATTTATGGCTGGTAGTTTAGTTAGCGACGAATTAACACACAAGATTATTGGGTGTGCTATGAAAGTACATTCAACTTTAGGTAGTGGCTTTCAGGAGTTGATTTATCAGCGTGCTCTGGAAATGGAATTTGCTTTTAGTAAGATATCTGCACAAAGCGAACAGGAGTTCCCAATTTATTATCGAAATGCAAAAATTGGTACAAGGCGCGTTGATTTTTTTGTTGAGAATATGATAATGGTAGAATTAAAAGCAATTGCCCGGCTTGAAGATGTACATTTGGCGCAGGCGATAAATTATCTCGAAGCTTACAATATGCAAACTGGCTTGTTGATAAACTTTGGAAGCCAATCCTTGACATTTAAACGACTTTACAACAAAAAATTCAGGCCTATCTAAGGCATTAATAACACATGGTTAATTATCCTGAAAATCAAAAAAATCCATCAAATCATGGTTCCAATAATATAATTGCTGCCGCATGGGCTGGTTATGATGCTTCTAAAAAGATCAAGAGCATTGATGATATCAGCGCGATGGTATCTACCAATCATGTTTATCGCATCACTTTTGATGATGATGATATAATTATTGCCAAACTCTCAAACTTTGGCAAATACGAACACTTTAAGGAAGATCACCGCATCATCCACAGCTTGTCTAACAACCTGCTTTATCCGTTCGAAAACTTTCTCGCTAAATCATTGCTTAAAAACAACCGGGTTTATATTTACCGTCATAAGCAGGGTAAAACCGATGTTTGGGTGGTGTTTTATAACCCCACACGCATTATGGAGCGCTTCCCGCCACGATTGGAGGAGCACCATATACGTAAGTTCGGCCAGCAGATTGGTAAGTTTCATAAGGCTTGCTCGCGCATAAAGAATGTGCTGCCCAAATCGTCAAAAACACTTCGTACAGACATTTATGCCTTGCAGCAGCAGCTGGAGAAAAACGAAGGACATTTCGGTTCGCGGATGCAGGCCGACTTCCTGAAGTATCATTGCGATCTCTTCCTCAAAAACCGCTCGAATTACAACATGAAGTCTTTTGAGATCATTCCGGTTTTTATCGACTGGAATATTGGCAACTTCTCTGTAACGCCCACTTTTGAACTTTATTCACGCTGGGATTACGACTGGTTCAGGATGAGTTACCGCGTATTGGATTTTTATTTCTTTAGTCGTGTGGTTTCTGATGTGGGAGACAAAACGGTGTTCAGCTACGTGATCAATACCATGATGGAAGATCGTTTTATACTGTTCCTGAAGGAATATCACGCCGTAAACCCGCTTACCGCCGACGAAATACGTTTTCTGAAAGAAAGTTATCGCTTTTTTATTCTAAATTACGTGATTAAAGATGGTAAATACTTTTTTAATGAGCAATATGCCAGGAAATTACAGGCTGAAGCCTTTGATATTTATCTCCCATCCGTTGAGCGTGATTTTGACGCCGAGAAGATCATTAAAGCACTAAACCTGTAGACACGCAATACTTACAACCCATTCCAAGACCCTCATTTACACATGCAACGTATAGATAATTTCCGTTCTATTATTGATAAATATAAAGTTATACTCTTTGACGCATACGGCGTAATCAAGAACTATAATGGCATTATTCCCGGTATCCATAAAACCTTTGCCTATCTGGAAGAAACAGGTAAGGAGTATTACGTAGTTACCAACGATGCTTCCCGTAGTCCGCTTCAATTGGCAGAAAGCTTTCATAAAGGCGGGTTAAAACAAATTGCACCCGAGAGGATAGTTTCATCAGGTATGCTTACCAAAGAATATCTCAATCTTCAGGTAAAAGATGGCATAGCGGCATACCTTGGCACGCTTGATTCGGCACATTATATAGAAAGCTCAGGTTTGCATACACTGCCGGTGAGTGACATTAACGACCAGAATTTTAACCAGGTAAATGCCCTTATATTTCTGGATGATGAAGGCTTTGACTGGTTTAAAGACCTTAACAAGGCCGTAAACCTTATCCGCAGGCGCCCAATTCCCGTGATAGTGGCAAATACAGATAGGGCATACCCGCTTACCGCAACAGACGTTTCGATAGCTATCGGTGGTGTTGCAGCCATGTGTGAGAGTGTGGTTGGCAGGCAGTTTATTCGCTTTGGTAAACCCGATTCGCAGATGTTTATGTTTACTTACGATCTGATACGCGAACGCATGCAAATCGGTAAGCATGAAATAGTGATGGTAGGCGATACCCTGAATACCGATATTTTGGGCGGCAACAAATTTGGGTTTGACACGGTTTTGGTAATGACGGGCAACACCCTGCCCAAGGATGTAGATAACCGTATACTCGCCAGTGGCATTATCCCCACTTACATTTGCGAAAGCGCCGTGATCGGCGATAGCGGTTTCGGATTTTAACTGTGAATAAACATTGATGATATTTTGACTTTAGTAATTTTTTGCCATTTTTGGTAAAACCTTTTACTAAACATCTGCAACTCTTTTAAGTTATGAAAAACACAATTAAGTACCTTTCAACCCTTGTATTACCTGCGGTTATATTATCTTTGGGCGCCTGCAATCAATCAGCAACAAACCATTCAAATATGACAGATTCTACCGCGCAGCACGCTACTATTCCATCGGCTGCAGCCTTCGAAAAAACCATCAACGGAAAGCAAACACACTTATATATTTTAAAAAACGCTAAGGGGATGGAAGTTGCCATTACCAATTATGGCGGTCGAATTGTGAGCCTGCTGGTGCCCGATAAGAATGGTAAAATGGTAGATGTTGTAGAAGGATTTAACAGTGTTGAAGGTTTCGAAAAATCAACCGAACCTTATTATGGAGCCTTGATCGGTCGTTTCGGTAACCGTATTGCCAAAGGTAAATTTACGCTCGACGGCAAACAATATACATTGGTAACCAATAACGGGCCAAACACCTTGCATGGCGGTCACCCAGGCTTTGACGAAGTAGTTTGGGATGGTAAACAAACCGATTCAAGCACACTGGTACTAACTTATTTTGCAAAGGATATGGAAGGCGGTTTCCCCGGCAACCTGCATGTACAGGTAACGTACTTTGTAACGCCTGATAATGCCCTTCGCATTAGCTACGAAGCTACTACCGATAAACCAACAGTTATTAATCTCACCAGCCATCCGTTCTTTAACCTGAATGGCGCCGGTAGCGGTACTATACTGAACCATTCTGTACAGATATTTGCCGATGGCTATACGCCGGTTGACTCAACCCTAATCCCGACAGGTAAAATAGACCCTGTAAAAGATACACCATTTGATTTCCGCCACCCCGAAACGATCGGCGCGCGCATCAATCAGGATAATATTCAGTTGAAAGACGGCAAAGGTTACGATCATAACTTTGTCCTTAACAAACACGAAGACCCGCTGAAGCCTGTCGCTATTGCAATTGGCGATAAAACCGGTATCGAAATGGGCGTATTTACTCAGGAGCCGGGCTTGCAGTTCTACAGCGGTAACTTTATGCAAAGCAAAAACAGCATGAAATACGGTAACAAGGACGATTACCGCACCGCTTTTGCAATGGAAACACAGCATTTTCCTGATTCGCCAAACCAGCCATCGTTCCCTTCAACCGAATTAAAACCGGGTGAAATATATAAAACCGCTACGGAATATAAATTCGAGGTGGTGAAATAACCGTAAAAGGATATTCAGGTAACATTCGGCTCAAAAGTTATGTGTAACTTTACCAGAGCATCAAACTAAGCATTAGCACACGGTGTTAGTGCTTTGTTGTTTTAAAATATTTGCCATTGCTAATCGATAATCACGGCCGGCCTGTTAACTATCTCCGTTTGGCAGTAACGGACAAATGCAATCTGCGTTGTTTCTACTGTATGCCGGAGGAAGGGCTGCATTGGCTCTCACGCGAGGAGTTAATGAGCTATGATGAAATGCTGCGTATTTGCTCGCTATTGGTTAATGCGGGCATTCAAAAGATACGTATAACGGGCGGCGAACCTTTTGTACGAAAGGATATTATGCCGTTCCTTTCTTCGCTTTCTAAACTAAACGGACTGCAAGAATTAAGCATTACCACCAACGGTGTGCTTACCGCACCATATATTGCTCAACTGAAAGATTTGGGTATTAACTCAGTCAATTTAAGTCTGGATACGCTGGATGCCGGACGTTTTTTTGCCATAACCCGGCGCGACGAGTTTGCAGCAGTAATGAACACGCTAAACCAATTGCTGAAACACAATATGCAGGTAAAAATAAATGCAGTGGTAATGGAAGGCAAAAACACGCAGGATATTGCGCCGTTGGTGCAACTGACAAAAGACTTGCCTATTGCTATGCGTTTTATAGAAGAAATGCCGTTTAACGGCGATGGGCATAGTTTTAGCGGGTTAAATTGGGATTACGTGCGAATATTGGACGAGATAAAGAAAATCTATCCATCCATACAAAAGGTTAACGACCCGGCCTATTCCACGGCATACAATTATCGTATTCCGGGGCATAGAGGCGATATAGGAGTGATAGCGGCTTACTCACGTACATTTTGCGGTACCTGTAACCGTATCCGTATCACGCCGCAGGGTTCTTTAAAAACCTGTTTGTATGACAATGGCGTTTTAAATGTGAGAGATATGATCCGTGCAGAAAAAAGCGACCATGAAATAAATGATGCCATCAATGCTACGTTAAGTCATAGGGCAGCGGATGGATGGGACGCAGAAAGATCAGCCGGCAGTACAGGTATTCATGAATCGATGGCTGCAATAGGCGGCTAAAAACGAAACAGATATGATCAGCGTAGAACAAGCCGAAAAAATCATACAATCAGAGTTGAGGGATTATGGCGCTGAAATTACGCCATTTGAACTTACACTCGGTCGGGTATTAGCCGAAAATATCAAGGCCGACCGCGATTTACCGCCATTCAATCGTGTAACAATGGATGGTATTGCAATAAATTATGATGCTGTTGCAAATGGTATCAGTTCATTTCATATAAAATCCACCCAGGCCGCTGGCGATGTGCCATTTGAGATAGACGAGCCCGATCATTGTGTCGAGATCATGACAGGGGCTGCATTGCCACGCTCGGTAGATACCGTGATCAGATATGAAGACCTGGCCGTAAGGGCCGATGTGGCAAGCATTCTCACTGATCTGGTTCAGATAAAGCGCGGTCAGAATATCCATTTTCAGGGTCGCGATAAAAAGAAAGGCGATCTCGTTGCCCGAATGGGGCAGTTGGTTACACCTGCTATCATCAGCCTGGCTGCTTCTGTTGGAGAGGCAGAACTTCGGGTGAAGAAGTTGCCACGGGTAGTGATCATCTCATCTGGTGATGAACTGGTGGAAGTGGAGCAAACGCCGCTGGTTTATCAAATACGTAAATCAAACAACTATACGGTAAAGGCCGTGCTGCAGCAGCATGGGTTGGAAGCTACTATGATCCATATTCCGGACGATCCGGAGGTCACTAAAGAGAAAATTGCCTTCTGCCTGCAAAACTTTGATGTAATATTGGTGAGCGGCGGCATTTCGATGGGGAAATTTGATTACATACCCCAGGCGCTTGAACAAATGCAGGTGAAGCAGCTATTTTATAAAGTAGAACAACGCCCTGGTAAACCATTTTGGTTTGGAAAGCATGATAACGGCGTGTTGGTATTTGCTTTTCCGGGAAACCCCGTAGCTACATTTATGTGCCTGCACCGGTACTTTTTGCCATGGTTACAGGCTTCACTGGGGCTCGGGATAAAACCTGGAGTACATGCTATTTTGGGCGATCATATTATATTCCAACCCAAATTGAAATACTTTCTGCAGGTTAAATTAAATGTAAATGAACATGGCCATCTGATGGCCGCACCCATTGAAGGAAATGGTTCAGGTGACTTTGCAAATTTGGCTGATACAGATGCATTTATGGAACTTCCGGCGGATAAGAACGAATTTAAAAAGGGCGAAGTGTATCGCGTATGGCCTTTTAATTAACGATAATAAAAAACGAAATCAGTGGAATCCAATAATCAATCCAAATCTGCGATTCTGACACATATTGATGAAACAGGCAAAGCCGCTATGGTAGATGTTAGCGAAAAACAGCCTACGCTACGCACAGCCATTGCCCAAAGCATAGTTTCAGTACCCCGTGAGGTATTGGAGCAATTGGAAAATTACGACCTGCAAACTAAAAAAGGCCCTGTGTTTCAAACAGCGATAATTGCCGGTATTATGGCTGCAAAAAAAACGGGCGACCTTATTCCGCTTTGTCATCCGCTGGGCTTGGACAATTGTCGCATCATTATCAACGTTAATAACAATAACGAGATCGTAATAGAATGCACCACCAGCATTACCGCTAAAACCGGGGTGGAGATGGAAGCGCTTGTAGGGGCATCGTTGGCGGCGCTTACCGTTTATGATATGTGTAAGGCGCTGAGCCACGATATTGTTATTAAAGAAACCAAACTGCTAAGCAAAACAGGGGGTAAACGTGACTTTAAAAGGACATAAGGAGCCTGCGGGCAAGCACAGAAAACATGCCGACCTGGCAAGGCCGATAATGGGCAACTTTGCTCGTAACGAGTGGGCTTTTGTAGGCGCGCAATGTACTACTATAAAGGTGTTGGCAGGCCAGATCATCACCGCGCTTTCGCCAAAATATAAGTGTGGTTACGCAGATACCACTCATAACGACGATTTGACCGCGCTACCCGGCCGCCTTGCCGATAATGCCTTTATGGAATATACCGACCAGGTAAATTACAGCCAGTTTTCATACAATGCATCTGTTTCGCCGTTCAAACAACGCGAATTATTTGCAGAGGCCGATCTGGTATTGGTAAACGGTAATCATCAGCAGGCAAAAGCACAGATAGTGATCATCGACTGGAATAAAGAAAATTCGCTCCAAAAAAGGTTAAAGTACTTAACCAATGTGCAGCTGTTTTTATTAGCCGATAACTGCGATGACCTGTTTGATTTTGTAAAGGAAGCCGTTACCAATTGGCAGGAAATACCAATTCTCCGGTTAGCTGATATCGAACAGATTGTTTCCTTTTTCAGCACAAAACTCGCGCAGGCGAAACCGGCTTTAAACGGCCTCGTATTAGCCGGAGGAAAAAGCCAGCGAATGGGTTTCGATAAAGGAGCAGCGAACTGGTTTGGCAAAGAACAGCGTTATTTTATGGCGGATATGTTACAGACGCTTTGCGATAAAGTATACATCTCACGAAGCTCGGAAAAGCAGGAAATCAGCGCCGATTATCCCGTAATAACGGACACCTTTCTTAACCTGGGCCCGCTTGGCGCAATCCTGTCTGCATTCAGGGAGCGGCCTGATTGTGCATGGCTGGTGGTGGCCTGTGATCTGCCCCTGCTGAATAAGGAAACACTGAAATATCTGGTGCAGAACCGCGATACGGCGAGTATCGCGACCGCATTTCAGAGCCCCGATAATGAATTTCCCGAGCCGCTGATTACTATTTGGGAACCCAAAAGTTATCCCGTGCTGCTTTCGTTCCTGGCGCAGGGATATTCATGCCCACGTAAGGTGCTCATTAATGGTGACCCTAAATTGCTGAAAGCGCCGGATCCGGATGCACTCACCAATGTGAATACGCCTGATGACCTGGAAAAAATAAAACGTATACTCCACCAAAAAATCGCTACCGCCTGATGTTACCCGAACTTGAACGATATAGTTGTCAAATCGCGTTGCCTGGCTTTGGCAAGGCAGGGCAGGAGCTATTACAGAAAGCTAAAGTATTGATTGTTGGCATTGGCGGATTGGGCTGTCCCGCTGCGCAATACTTAACGGCCGCCGGTGTGGGAACTTTAGGTATTGTGGACTATGATGTAGTTTCGATAGGGAACCTGCACAGACAGGTATTATTTATACACCAGGATGCAGGCTTGAAGAAGGCAGAGATAGCTGTGCGGCGTTTGCAGATGCAAAATCCGGGAATACAGGTTGTTGGCCATGATATAAGGGTAATGTCGGATAATGTGATGGAACTGGTCCGTCAATACGATGTGGTGATGGACTGTACCGATAACTTTGAAACCCGTTACCTGCTGAATGACGCCTGCGTTTTGGCCGGAAAACCCTTGGTTTATGGCGCTATTTACCAATATGAGGGCCAGTTAGCGGTCTGGAATGTTAAAAATTCAAATGGCGTTCTGTCGCCCAATTACCGCGACCTGTATCCGCAGGTAAATGCTGCACTCATCCCCAATTGTAATGAGGGTGGCGTTATCCCAACCCTTGCTGGCATTATTGGTTGTATGCAGGCGAATGAGGTGCTTAAACTGATAACCAATACCGGCAATTTGCTCGCTGGAAAGGTTTTGATATTCGACGCACAAACGTTGCAGAATCGTGTCATCAAACTCGGTACCTCCACCAAAACAAATATCACGAATTTACCCCCGACGATTGAGGTACCAACCAAAACGGTTAAAGAAGTAAAAACAGGCCTTGAAAATGGTACGCTGGAGTTACTCGATATCCGCACCGACCAGGAGCGGGATCAAATAGACATAGGCGGCGGGCATATCGAGACTGATGAACTGGAAGATCACCTTGATTATATCCTTAATGGTAAACCCAAAGTACTCTACTGCTCATCCGGCAAACGCAGCGCCGAAGCCGTAAAAATGCTCCGTAAAAATCATCCTGAAGCTAAAGTATTTTCAATGGAAGGTGGATTACAGGAATGGTTTGCTGTAAAAAATCAATAATTCGCTTAATCAGTAATTCAATAATTAAGGATGTGCTGCTACCCATACTTCGCCATCCTCAAATATCTCTTTCTTCCAGATGGGGACGGTTTGTTTTAACGTATCAATCACATAGCGGCAAGCGTCAAACGCGGCTGCCCGGTGTGCCGCTGATACAGCGATAACCACCGCAACTTCGCCAACAGTTAAAACCCCGGTTCGATGGTGAATGACCAGTTTTTGTACAGGCCATTTTTCAAAGGCTTGCGAGGCAATTTTATCCATTTCTGCCAATGCCATTTTTTCATAAGCCTCAAACTCCAACCGCAAAACAGCTTTACCTTTGGTTGCATTCCGTACTGTTCCAATAAAAATATCTATCCCTCCTGACCCCGGCGACATTACCGTGTTAATACACGCCTGTATATCAAGTGGTTGGTTGGATATTTTTATTTCGGTTTGCATTATCAATGAGATAGACACTTACAAAGCTTTAAAACTTGGTAAGTTTGGGAATAGACGTAATCACCCGCCGCTTACTGGTGGTATTATAGCGATTTCATCACTCGGATGAATACTGTCGCCCGGCAGGGCATATTCATTGTTTACCGCTATCATGTAGGATGCCAGTTGTTTCAGTTTCGGATATTCCTTTTCCAGCGCGTATTTCAAGTTGGAGACGCTGGCATCATTCGCCAGTTCTATACTGATAGTCGGCCCCCCGAAAATATCCTTTGCTATACCAAACGCCAATATGTTGATCTTCATCGCGTCTCAAAAATACGCTAAATCAGTAAGTGTTTTGATTCATTTATGAATAATTATACCATAATTGAAGCTAAAATAGCAGAACAATACATATAATTGGTTTGTATATTTGATTATGGACACCAATTCCATTACACACCTGCCCATTACCAGGGTAAGCCGTTCATCAAGCGCTGAAACATCTGATGCCCTCGCCATTGAAGAACCTTTGGAGATCCGGCTGGCGTACGGCCCGGCCAACAACCGCCAGTTGAAAAGTATCTCGGTTACCATGCGCACACCCGGCAACGATGACGAACTTGCATCGGGTTTCCTGTTTACCGAAGGCATTATTAAAGATTGCCGGCAAATAAACAGCATTACTCATCGCTTTATCGCCTGTGCAGAGAACAGGGAGAACGTAATTGAAGTAAGCCTTGCTGAAGATGCCGAACCCAACCTGCATACCAGTGAGCGCAATTTTTACACTACATCCAGTTGTGGCGTTTGTGGTAAGGGATCTATCAATGCTATTAAAACAGTAAGCTCTTTTACCGATCAGCCGGATGATTTGCAGATAGACGTTGATGTTGTTTATCAATTGCCGCAAATATTGCAGCAAAACCAGCGCATTTTTGCAGATACCGGCGGACTGCATGCCTCGGCATTGTTTACCTCTGATGGCAAATTTATTATGCTGCGCGAAGACGTAGGTCGGCACAATGCCTTAGACAAGCTGATAGGTGCCGCGATGACCAATAATCAGTTACCATTAAACCGGAATATACTATTGCTAAGCGGGCGCGCCAGTTTTGAATTGGTACAGAAGGCGGCTATGGCGGGTATCAATATAATTGTAGCCGTTGGTGCGCCATCAAGTCTGGCTGTGCAAACAGCCGAAGAATTTAATATTACGCTTATTGGCTTTTTGCGCAACGAGCGTTTTAACATTTACACTGCGGCCCACCGCGTTTTAATTCCGCAATATGAAACTACGCATTAAAGGCAGTTCGATACGATACCGGCTCACCCAATCAGATGTAGCACGGGCAAGGGAAGGTTATCTGGAAGACCAGGTAAACTTTGCAGGTACGCCGCTGGTTTATGCCTTACAGATCACTGAAGGAAGTGAACTGACCTGTAGCTATATCGATAATAAGATCACCTTGAATATACCCCGAACGGCTATTGAAAGCTTTGCCAACAAGGATATAGTAGGCTATGATAACCAGGATGGCGGCGTATATTTACTGGTAGAGAAAGATTTTACGTGCCTGGATGAAGTGAATGAAGACCAAAGTGATAACTATCCTAATCCCTTGGCGCAAAAGCAGAAAGAATAAGTTATGAGCACTGAAAAAATGGAAGAGCCGGCAGCTGAAAATCCCGAAGAGTTACTTGATCTGAAGGTAACTGAACCTAAAAAGTGGGCGGCTGGAATTCCGGCAGTAACCGAGGCGTTGAAAGATGTGGTTGGCGAAACCGGTCTTGCACGTGGCATGGAAGCGTTGTTCCACATGAATAAAAAGGGAGGTTTCGATTGCTCCAGCTGCGCCTGGCCTGACCCGGACGACGATCGTTCGCCAATTGCAGAATATTGCGAGAACGGCGCTAAAGCCTTAGCCGAAGAGGCCACACTAAAAAAACTCGACCCGCTGTTTTTCGCACAAAACTCCGTAGCCGATTTAGCTAAGCTAAACGATTACGAGGTCGGTAAAAAGGGCAGGATTGCGCAGCCTATGTATTTGCCCGCAGGCGGCACACATTACGAACCGATCAGTTGGGACGACGCATTTAAAAAGATCGCCGAGCATTTAAACGGTTTGGCATCGCCGCATGAAGCGGCATTTTATACTTCTGGTCGTACCAGTAACGAGGCATCTTTTACTTACCAGCTTTTTGTGCGCGAGTTTGGCACTAACAACATGCCCGATTGCTCCAATATGTGCCATGAATCATCAGGTACGGCACTGAACGAGGTGATTGGTATTGGTAAAGGCACCGTTACGCTGAATGATTTTTACGATACGGACGTGATCATTATTATGGGGCAGAACCCCGGTACAAATCATCCGCGAATGCTTACCGCGCTGCAAAAGGCGAAGGAAAACGGATCGAAGATCATTGCTATCAACCCATTGCACGAGGCTGGTTTGATGGGTTTTAAAAATCCGCAGACGGTAAAAGGCATACTGGGCGTCACTACACAACTTGCCGATGTTTACCTGCAGGTGAACATTAATGGCGATATGGCACTTTTAAAAGCTATGGAAAAGCTGCTGCTCGAAGCGGAAAATGAAAACCCGGGCAAGGTGTTCGATTATGAATTTATAAAGACGAATACGGTTGACTATATACCGTTCCTGCAAAGTTTGGAGGAACATAACCTGGAAGAACTTTCTGACCGTTGCGGTACGCCGCTTAGTAAGATCAAGGAAGCAGTTGAACTTTTGAAATTTAAAAACCGCATTATTGTTTGCTGGGCCATGGGCATTACCCAACACGAAAATGGTGTGGATACGATAAAAGAGATAGTGAACCTAACCTTATTGAAAGGAGCCATTGGAAAACCTGGCGCGGGATTATGTCCGGTACGCGGACACAGTAACGTACAGGGCAACCGTACCGTGCTCATTTTCGACAAGCCTACGCAGAAACAACTGGATAAGCTGAAGGAAGTATATGGTTTCGAGCCGCCCCGCAATCATGGGTTTGATGTGGTGGAGTCTATAAAGGCCATGAATGAAGGTAAACTAAAGGTATTCTTTTCCATGGGTGGCAATTTCCTTTCTGCAACGCCCGATACCGGGTATACCGCCAACGGTTTGCGAAAAATGGATCTAACGGTTCATGTTTCCACCAAGCTCAACCGCAGCCATCTGGTGCATGGTAAGGAAGCACTCATTCTGCCAACGCTGGCGCGCAGTGATAAGGATATTGTTAAGGGCGAAGTGCAATTTGTAAGCTGTGAGAATTCCATGGGCGTGGTACAAATGTCAAAAGGTATTTTAACGCCGGTTTCTAATCAGTTACTCAACGAGAATGAAATAGTATGCAGGCTGGCGAAGGCAACGCTGGGTAGCAGATCGGTAGTGGACTGGGACAGGTTTATGAATAGCTATGATGCCGTGCGTGATGACATTGAAAAAGTTGTACCTGGTTTTGATGACTATAACAAGCGTGTGCGTGAGCCAGGTGGTTTTTATCTGCCTAACGGTCCGCGTGTCGGCAAATTTAAGTCAGAAAAATATGGCGATAAAGTGCCATTCTCCGTTACGCATCTTTCTGATCTTAAATTGGCCGATGACGAACTTATAATGATGACCATCCGCAGTCACGATCAGTTCAATACTACTATTTACGGTCTTGAAGACCGCTATCGCGGTATTCATAACGAACGTAGGGTGATATTCATGAATCCGAAGGATATCGCCAGGGCAGGCTTAAAGGCAGGGGATAAAGTTGATCTGTACAATTACCATGGCGGAAAGGAACGGGTGGCAAAGCTGTTTGTTGTAGTATCTTACAATATCCCGGAACGTAATACCGCCACTTACTATCCGGAAACCAATGTACTGGTGCCGATAGATTGTGTGGCGAAAGGAAGCAATACGCCAACATCAAAACTGGTAATCATAAAAATTAGGAAGCACGGGAGCGTATAATTCTGATTTGCTCCATAGTGTTCTGAAGATTAAAAGGGTGTCATGGTGAGCCGTCGAACTATAGTGCGTAAAGGCCTTTGCCCGCGTCCTACGACAAGCTACCCATGACAAGTTTTAGTGGCAAATAGAAAGCGGGTAAAGGCCTGCCGGAAAACCGGGCCAAGGTGTTTTGCCTGCGGGCTGAAGGTTTTTTCCGGCTTGATCTTTTGGTTACTTTTCTATCAAGAGAAAAGTAACAGCCTCAGCGGCAATTGAGCGGTGTAAGCGATGGGTAACGAACTATATATCGTAAACAGTTTACAACCTATCGCGCAGAGATTACCACGTCGTTCCGCTAGCACAGCCCTGCTCACTCCTCGCAATGATGTGGTTTATAAATTATGTCATTTCACCTTCAGAATTGCCCCAATTTCATATTTCAGGATGACAACGCACTTTTTAGTTAAAAGTGTATTAAATCAATCCTTAAATAACGATAACATCACCCTAAAGTAAAATATTCTATAATTTATGTAGACTTTATCGATATATTTAAAATTTACTACATTTGTTTTAGTTAACGGTTTGTGAAAAGACTAACTTTGTTTCAAACCAAAATCAAAAAAAAATAATATCATGAGTTTACGACTGGGTGATGATGCACCAAACTTTAAAGCACAGACCTCGCAAGGCGAGATCGATTTTTATGAGTATTTAGGCAATAGCTGGGGCGTATTATTTTCGCATCCTGCCGATTATACGCCGGTTTGTACTACCGAACTTGGCAAAACGGCTTCGTTAAAAGACGAATTCGCTAAACGTAATGTGAAAGTTGTAGCATTAAGTGTGGATTCGGTTGAATCGCACAAAGGCTGGATCAGCGATATTAATGAAACCCAGAATGTTGAAGTAAATTTCCCGATAATAGGGGATGAAGATCATAAAATTGCCGAGGCTTATGACATGATCCATCCAAACGCTTCACTCACTGCTACAGTAAGGTCATTATTTATTATTGGTCCTGATAAAAAAATCAAACTTATTATCACCTATCCGGCTTCAACCGGCAGAAACTTCCAGGAGATATTGCGCGTGATCGATTCGCTGCAGCTAACAGCTAACTACAGCGTTGCAACACCTGCCGACTGGAAAGAAGGCGAAGATGTTGTTGTGTCTCCTGCTATTAAAACAGAAGATATCCCGGCCAAATTCCCTAAAGGCTTTAAAGAGGTAAAACCTTATCTGCGATTAACACCGCAACCCAATAAGTAATTTGCCGCCATACCAAACCATGTCATCTCGAACCTGCATGAGCAAAGGGAATTGCAACTAAAGGCAGGTGAGCGACTTTATGCGCTATACATTTTCGCTACTTGCATGGCGCAAAAAGTTTCTCTCACACCCAGTTTGGTTCACCCATAGCTGTTTGTTCGAAATGATATGGTTTTTTTATTATGTCATGAGTAGCTGCTCGAAGAGGTCCGTTTGTGCTTCGGGTGCCTTATTTTAAATATAGATTATAATGGATTGTCCTATAGATTTTATTACTATTAACGAAAATAAAGTACGAGTAATTGCATTTTTTGTCCTAACGTTGGCTATCATTTACCTGTTTACTGGTATATGGTTCATTATGGCGTTTCTTGCGATCGATTTTCTGTTGAGGGTTTTTAATTGGGGGAAATTTAGCCTGCTGGCTTTTTTGAGCGATTCCGTTATCAAACAGTTACAAATAAAGGCGAAACCTGTCGACCGCGCGCCAAAGCGCTTTGCGGCAATGGTCGGTTTATTCTTTACAACCGGTATCCTTATTTTGGGTCTTCTTCACTTTGCTTTGCTTGCGAATATCTCTACCATTATTCTCTGCTGTTTTGCCACGCTTGAAGCATTTGCCGGTTTTTGTGCCGGATGTTACGTGTATTCTGCTGGTAAAATGCTGCTAAATAAGTTTTAATTAACTTGTAATCAGTTAATTAATTTCTCGCATAACATATTCTACCTACTTATGTTGCTATGTGGATGACAACCTTTCCGGCGAGCTACCAGTGCGGGAGCTCTTATCGGCAGTATACGGTTCGGCGTTGGAACTAACAGGTGAAAAATCAGCCTAAGTATAGTTTTTTAAAGTGATAATGGGATAGGCGCAATATTTTGCGTCTCTTTTTTTATATATTCGCAGCAGGAAATGGTGTCTTCCTTTTAAAAACCGCGATTGCTGATGGCGCCTGCAAACAGTTTTAAGCCTAAAAACTTAAGGCACAATTTATATTGCAGGTGAAACAACAAAATTCATTATTCCTACTCGCTTTGAACCGACAATCACAACGCTTTGCTATACTGAAATACATTATCCGCTGGACACTGCTCGTTATTCCCGTTGGTGTTGTTGGCGGCAGCATGGTAGCATTATTTCTATGGTTGCTTACTACTGCTATTCATTTTCGCTTTGCACATACCTGGCTGTTGTACCTGTTGCCGGTTGCCGGCGTGCTCATCCACCTGATTTATAAATGGGTAGGCAAATCTTCTGAAAAGGGTAATAACCTCATTATTGATGAGATACACGAACCTGGTGCAGGCGTGCCGAAAAGGATGGGGCCGATCATCCTCGTCACTACCGTTATTACACATCTGTTTGGTGGTTCGGCTGGTCGCGAAGGGACTGCTGTGCAGATAGGCGGCAGCATTGCTGCCATGTTTGGCGACTGGTTTAAACTGGATAACCGCGATATGCGCATGCTGCTTACCGCCGGTGTTGGGGCAGGCTTCGGCGCAGTGTTTGGCACACCCATAACCGGGGCCATCTTCGCTGTTGAAGTACTTACCATCGGACGCATAAAATACGACGCATTTTTACCGGCATTAATCGCCAGTATTGTTGGCGATATTACCGTAGGGGCATGGGGCATACATCATACCGCGTATCATATTG
>JBQCIS010000044.1:0-4215 GCA_051953515.1 Mucilaginibacter sp. | reverse complement strand
TGCGTCCAATACCCGGTAAGCGCTGAAGCAGGATGTTTCAGTATCGCCAATAAGCAGGTCGGTACCGTTGTGGCTCACCATGTTGTATTTGGTACAGTTCAGGATATCATTATCCAGCGGCCAGCTGGGTTTGTTGCTGTTTACCTGTCCTGGCGCGTTCTCATCGGCATGATATTCTTTAAAATCCTTTGGTTTGAGGCCGATGTTTTTAATCACGTTCACAATCTCGTCGTTACGGGTATTGTTTTTCCCTTTTGTTGTAGGGAAAGGATAGGGCCACGGCCATTCCTCATGCTCATAATTACTGATAAAGCCGATCAGGTCCTGCTCTACATGGTATTCCTGCGCTTTTTTGGTCGGGTTGGAGATGGTTACTTCCCACATCAGCACATTATGGTCAGGCAGCATCCGCACCGCGGTCGACATTTTGTAATTCGCCTCTGTTGCCTTCCTTAAAGCCTGCCATGGTTGCCAGCGAAACAATCGGGCATGGGGCGCATCGCCATTTACCCGGATAACACCGGTATGGTACCCGCCGCTAAACGGCGCCGAAACAAACCAGCTTAACGAAGTCATATCCTTGTTCAATAACGCATTGCCCCTGAAGTTGCGCACCGACGGCGGCATGGCCAGCGTATCGGCATTGATCCAAATGCCCGAAACCTCGTCGAGCGATGGTACATTGGCATAAATGGCTTTACGCGGCGCTTGGGCAAAACTTGCCAGGCTTAAGCAGGTGATCAGCGCAATAAGCAGGTTATTCTTTAAAGGGTGTTTCATTTGGTTTATTTATTGGCGATACTAATTTCTGCAATAAATTGCTAAATCGTAGCAATTTATATGTGTGTACATAATTACATATTAACACTTAATTCTCCAAATAATTTTAAAATAGCGCTGATAAGCCATAAATTCGGGCGTTAAACGTCTATATATGTCACAGCCTATTGTTTCCGGTATCTTGTCTTACGGCATGTCAGGCCGCGTATTTCATGCGCCGTTCCTGGCAACCAATCCTGATTTTAAGTTAAAAGCCGTTGTTGAAAGACACGAGAAAAAAGCCGCCAAACGTTATCCGGATATCATCAGCTATAACAGTATTGAAGAACTGATAAATGATAATGAAATAGAACTGGTGGTAGTAAACACGCCCAACTACCTGCATTACGAACATACCAAAATGGCGCTTAACGCCGGCAAGCATGTGCTGCTGGAAAAACCTGCCGCCGCCACCGTTGCCGAAGTGCGCGAATTGTTCGCCCTTGCGCGGGAAGTGGGTAAACATCTGATGCTTTACCAAAACCGGCGCTGGGATAGCGGCTTTTTATCCGTAAAGGAAGTGATAGAAAGCGGAAAGCTTGGTGAATTGATAGAAGTACAGTTCAGGCTCGACAGATATAAGCCGCAGCCGGGCGTGAAGTTTTTTAAGGAGCAAAAGCAGTTCCCGGCAAACGGCATTGCGTATGATCTGGGTTCGCATCTTATCGATAATGCCATCGCGTTGTTTGGTCGCCCTGTTTCGTTTGATAAAGTAACCGCCATCCACCGCGAAAACTCCGAAGTGGCTGATTATTTCGGCATCCGCATTACTTTTGAGCACCAGCTGAATGTATATCTTTCGGCAAGCCTGTTGTCTATCGAGCCGCTGCCCGGTTTTGTAGTAATCGGTTCGCTGGGTACCTTTTTAAAAGAACGTACAGATGTGCAGGAAACCCAGCTGGATATTGAAGGCATGATGCCAACCGACCCTGCTTATGGTTTTGAACCCGAAGGCAACGAAGGCAAACTGATAACCGCCGGTATAGACGGAAGTAAAAATATAGAGTGGGTGCCATCAAAAAGAGGCGGTTATATACACTTATTTGAGTCGGTTCATAACACTATTCGCAATAACGCGTTATACCCGGTAACGGAAGAACAGGTTGTTTGGCAGATAGAGTTGCTTGAAGCTTAAAAATGTCGTAACTATGCCTTCTCGCATGGAAACAGGATCTTACATCAGCAAAATGAAAAGAATATTATTTTTTATCGGTATGGTAGCAGCAATTGGCTGCAGTCAGGCACAAACCAGCAATCAGTCTGCGCAAACACAAACCACACAAGCTGCACCCCAACGGCATATTGATAAGATCCCTGCCTTCAGGATACTTACACAGGATAGCGTTTATGTTAACAATAGCATATTGAAAGCAGGCAAGCCGGTAGTAATGATCTATTTTTCGCCAGATTGCAGCCACTGTCAGCGCATGATGTATGAGTTGAAACCTTATATGAAGGATTTTTCAAAAGCGCAGGTAGTAATGGTTACCTTCTCAAGCCCCGCTATCTTTATAAAATTGATAAAAGAGTTCCGCCGCGATTTCAGTCTTGACTCATATCCTAACTTTATAACCGGTACTGAGTATCCTAATTATATTCTGCAGCGCTATTACCAGGTATCCATGACTCCATTTATTGCCGTTTACGATCGTAAAGGTAAACTGGCGAAATATTATGATAAAGTACCAAAGGATATAGCCGAGTTTCCTGAACTGGTAAAGAAGCTTTAATTTGCTAAATCGCTAATAGCATGGTATTGTAATATTTTTGTTCATACCACAAATCCCAACAATAAAGTTACAAGCATTTCTCCGTACGCAGGTTTAAAAGTGAGAGCTTTGCCGCATGGATATTAATGTAAATGTAGTAAAGACATTTATTGTTGTTTTTATTTTCTGTTGTGGGTTAGGCAGCGCAGCGCAGGCGCAATCAGGCGCTACGGTGACAGGGAGGTTGATTGATGCCACCAATAATCAGCCGTTAGGTTTTTCTACTGTATCACTTATTAATAAAGCCGATAACCAGGCAAAAAGCATGCAAACGGATATGGACGGTAAATTCACTTTTACCGGGGTAGCCAATGGCGTATATGCTTTCCAGGCTAAGTATGTGGGTTATCTTACCATTAACCGCGATACCATCCGTATATCACCAAAGAGGCAATTGGTTAACCTTGGCGCTATTAAATTATCGCCATCCAAAGGTGTTTTAAAGGAAGTTACCGTTATGGCGCAACGCAGCCAGATACAATTGGGCGTTGATAAAAAATCATTCTCGGTTGAGCAAAGCCTGGTGAGCCAGGGAGGGTCGGCGGCCGACCTGCTGTCCAATGTGCCATCGGTACAGGTAGATGCAGATGGCAATGTAAGCCTGCGCGGGTCAAGCGATGTGCGCGTGCTCATCAATGGTAAGCCATCGGCGTTAACCGGCGATTTGGCCGATATATTGCAATCCATACCGGCAAGCTCCATACAAACCATCGAGGTAATCACCAACCCATCTTCCAAATACGATGCGGAAGGACAGTCGGGTATCATCAACATTGTACTAAAGGCAAACCCTCAGCATGGTTTTACGGGCTCTGCATCTGCATCGGCAGGCACGCATAATACCTATAATGCAAACCTGAATTTGGCCTATCAAACCAAAAAGATAAACGTTTATACCAACATGAGCTATCGCCGGGCCGACCGCATTGGTAATGGTTATTCAAACAAAAGCACTGATTTTACAATAGTGAAAGATTCGCTGAAGAATCAAACACAAAATCAAACACAGGATCAGAAGTTCTCCTACAGGGGCGAAAATATCCGCAGTGGTATAGATTACAATATTGACCCGAAAACAACCATCAGCTTTTCGAATAATATCAACTTGCGTAACCGTACCCGTTACCTGAATGGCTCGACAAATATTTTGGATAACTATGTTTTAGCGCAGCAGGTTTTACAAAACAATGCCAGCCCGGGCAGCGGCCATAACTATGACTTTAACCTCGATTTTGATCATAAATTCAAAAAGAAGGATGAAGAGCTTACCGCCAATATCGGTTACTCAACAGGTAACGAAAATAACTACGACTACTTTAACACAGGTTATGTAAACTATAACCGCGATAATGCCTATAGCTTTTTGCAGGATAACCATACCCTGGAGCATGAGCACAACTGGAATTTGCAGATAGATTATACCCTGCCGCTTACAAACGGTAAGCTGGATATGGGCTACCGCAGTACATTTAATACAACCGACAACAATTACCTTGTCGATACTTCAAATGCGATAAGCCCGTTCATTCCCGACCTTGCGCAGACCAATGATTTTTATTACCACGAAATAGTTCACGCCATTTATACAGACTATCAGCATACATTCGGTAAATTCAGCATACAGGCA
>JBQCIS010000043.1:0-28469 GCA_051953515.1 Mucilaginibacter sp. | reverse complement strand
CCTTATCATCAACGCGCCACAGGTTCATGATCTGGAGGAATGCCTTACCATAAGTATCCCTGTCCTGTAATTTGCGTTTTTCTGTATTATAACGTTCAGCAGCACCAACAATCAGTGGACGATAGACTGCTATTTCTTCTTCAGACAATACGCCTTTAACCAGCGTGTGGCCTTTTTCCCGGAACTCGTGGATGTTTTCGTCCGGTAATTTCTTATAGTCGTCTAATGTTGGGAACTGTTCAACTTTGTTGGTCATATCTTCTTCGTTTGATTCAGATCAAAGTACGGCAGATTTCATACCATAAAAAATGAGCAAAATGGTGTAATTATGGATTATTTTATCCGTTTTAATTATTACATTAGCAAAAAATAATAATATAAGCATGATTAAGGCGTCATTTGAGGTTTTACAGACAGGCAACAGGCAGTCATTCCTGGTGCGCAGGTTTGATCAATGGGCATTTGATGGCCCATATCATTTTCACCCTGAGTATGAGCTTACTTATATTACTAAAGGTGCGGGCAAACGTTATGTAGGCAGCCACATGGAAGATTTTGCCGCAGGCGACCTGGTTTTGCTTGGTCCTAACCTGCCGCATTGCTGGAAGTTAGGTCAGCCTGATGGAGTACAAACTGATGCCGGCGCAATAGTTATACAGTTTAACGAGAATTTTTTAGGCGGCGACTTTTTTAACAAGCCCGAGTTGCAGGAGATAAAAAAACTTTTTCAGCGTTCGGTAAGCGGTATCAGTTTTAAAGGAATTACCCAACATACGGTAAATGAAAAGCTGAATGCCTTAAGCAGCGGCGGCAGTAATTTCGATAAGATGATGGGTTTGCTGGATATTTTACAACGGCTGGCTGTATCGAACGAATTTGCATTGCTCGACCAAAATCAAAGTATTGCCGAGCGTACACCTGCTGAGCAGGAACGTATTAACCCGGTGTTTGCTTACCTGGTAGAAAACTTCAGAGGGCAGGTGTCGTTAGATGAGGCCGCCGGTATTGCCAATATGACGCCGAATGCGTTTTGTAAATATTTTAAGAAGATAACCCGCAAAACGTTTATGGAGACGATTATTGAGTACCGCCTTAATTACGCCACCCAGCAATTGGTACAAACGGATAAACCCATTTCAGATATATCATTCGAGAGCGGCTTTGGAGACGTATCTCATTTTTATAAGATGTTTAAGGTAAAGATGCTTGTGAGCCCACTTAATTACAGGAAGAAGTTTATGCGGGATTTGGATAGTAAGGTGGCAGTATAATATCGTTTACTGCTTTATTATCTGTTATTCTGTTAGCTGTCTGTTCAACATCCAGACTGCTTTCCAACGCGGCCTGCCGGAATTGCGTATGGAAACGCGAGTACGGATAAGTGCGCACATCAACAAGCAGCTCTATCTCATACTTTTTTAGCAGGTAGATAAAATCATCCGTTTTGCGGTTGCCGTGGCCGATGGTATAGATAATATGCCGTTCATTATCAGGATTCATTCACGCTTCTCTTCTTCAACTCCCTGCTTATCTTGTCCAACGTTTTCTTTTTCTTCTGCTCTTTGGCCTTTTTGGCTTTGGCGGCTTCGGCTTTTTGCAGGTAACTTTCGGTATGGGTGCGGGCGTAGTATTTGCAGAACCATGTTAGCGGGCATTCGTTGCACTTAGGGCTGCGGGCTATACAGATATAGCGGCCATGCAATATGAGCCAGTGGTGCGCAATGCCTAATGTTTCTTTTGGCAAATATTCGGTCAGCTGTTTTTCTACCGCCAGCGGTGTGCGTGCATTGGTAGTGAGACCGATGCGATTGGCTACACGGAATACATGCGTGTCCACAGCTATCGCAGCAGCATTGTAAATAACCGAGGCGATAACATTGGCAGTTTTACGACCAACCCCTGGCATTTTCTGCAATTCTTCAACGGTTGAAGGTACTTCGCCATGAAAAACTTCCACCAGCATTTTAGCCATGCCTACCAGGTGCTTTGCCTTGTTGTTAGGATAGCTGACACTGCGGATATAGGTGAAAACCTCGTCAGACGTTGCGTCGGCAAGGCTTTCGGGCGTAGGGAAACGCTCGAACAGCGCGGGCGTAACCTGGTTGATGCGTTTATCAGTACATTGGGCCGAAAGGATCACCGCTATAAGCAACTGAAACGGATTGCCGTAATGTAATTCGGTTTCGGGGTTAGGCTGATGCTTGGAGAAATATTCAACGAAGTGGCGGTAGCGTTCCTGCTTTTGCATGTTAGTTCATGGTTGGTGGCTCACAGTTCATGGACCGTTCGCCATAAAACTATGAATTTGCGGAGATATATTATTTCTTAAACAAAAAAAGCCATGGCCTGTAAAACGTAATTACAGATCATGACTTTTTGAATAGCGGTAAAACAATTACAGCTTAAAACTTTTGGAATGATCCAAAATATAGTGTATAGTTTGCAGCTTTGGTTCCCTTTTCAAAAGGTCCAGTTCTGCGCGGATAGAATGATAAAATATCAAATCATCCGCATCGAGTGTTTCAAATACATCCTGATCTTCCACCTGCTCGTTGTTAATGACCGCATTTAAAGAATTTGTAGAGGTTTCATCCATAAGCTTTTTTTGTTTACGAGTATAATTCATAAACGAAGCTTATGACAGAATATTTTATGAATGATGAAAAAAATTTCATCAAAATTTCATAATTAATTCTTGAGACTCAACTCTTTACTCTGCATCATTTTACGCAGGTTATTAAGCGCATAGCGCATACGACCAAGTGCAGTGTTAATACTTACATTGGTAATATCGGCTATCTCTTTAAAGCTCAGATCGCCGAAATGGCGCATGATGAGTACTTCTTTTTGTTCGGATGGTAAAAGCTGAATAAGGTTTTTGAGGTCCTTGTGGGTTTGATCGCGCACCATACGGTCTTCAGTGCTCTCGTCGTAATGGCCCAGTACTTCAAAAATATCAAAGTCGTCGCCATTGCTTATCATCGGCGCTCGCTTCTCTCGTCTGAAATGGTCTATTACCAGGTTATGCGCTATACGGGTTACCCACGGCAAAAATTTACCTTCTTCGTTGTATTTTCCGGCTTTAAGGGTATTAATTACCTTAATAAAGGTATCCTGGAAAATATCTTCGGCAAGATATTCATCTTTTACCAGCAGATAAATAGAAGTATATATTTTAGATTGATAACGGCGTATTAACTCTACCAGCCCCGCTTCGTCGCCCTGAACGTACAGATGGATCAGATCCTGGTCACTCTTCAATTGGAAATCCATAGAAAACAGTTACTTTAAAAACTTACTAAGTATGAATATTTTGTTAAAGTAAAGTTTAATCTATAGGGTGCCTTTCTGTTTTTAAGATTTATCTCTACTTCAAATAAAATCATTTTTTTGTTACAAAGCAAATTTTTTTAAGTGAATGTTTGAATGAATCGGTCAAACCGATAAATGAATAGACGAACTGCACAATAAAATGATACTAATGGTAAAAAGGCCGTCATAATAAAAACATTATCAGCAGAGTGTTTGCAATTGGCTAAGAATTTTAGGAATTTTGCGCGTTGGAAAAAACCGTGGACGATAGTCCATAGACCATAGCAAACCGACTACACTTATCGGTTGTTTTATATAAAAAGACCATAGTAAGCATCCATTGGTACGAAAATTTACCATGGACCATGGACTATGGACCATGGACTAAAAAATGAGCGAAGCAGAAAAAGATCCTCAATACAACATTATTATAAAAGGGGCCAGGGTACATAACCTGAAAAATATGGATGTGGCCATCCCTAAAAACAAGCTGGTAGTGGTTACGGGCATGTCGGGCTCGGGTAAGTCATCGCTGGCGTTTGATACACTGTATGCCGAAGGGCAGCGCCGATATGTGGAGAGCCTTTCGGCTTATGCCCGCCAGTTTTTGGGCAGGATGAACAAGCCTGATGTGGATTACATTAAAGGTATTGCACCAGCTATTGCTATTGAGCAAAAAGTGATCACCTCCAACCCTCGCTCCACGGTGGGTACTTCAACCGAGATATACGATTATCTGAAGCTGCTGTTTTCCCGCATAGGTAAAACCATTTCGCCGGTTTCGGGCAATATTGTGAAGCGCGATACGGTTACCGATGTAGTAAATTTTGTAATGTCGTTACCCAACGACACACAGGTTACTATACTTTGCCCGCTGCATCCGCACAATAAACGCAGCCTGAAGGAAGAGCTGGCGGTATTGATGCAAAAAGGCTTTGTACGTGTGGAATACCAGCAAAAACTTTCGCGCATTGAAAGCATGCTGGAGGATATGAGCATTGCCGACGGCCAACTGGAGGACAGTGAAACGGTACGCATTGTAGTTGACCGTATAACCAAGAACGACGAAGATGAAACCGTAAGCCGTTTAGGCGACTCGGTACAAACTGCCTTTTTTGAAGGCAAGGGCGATTGTTATGTGCGCTATCAGGCCCCGGATGCTGATAAGGAAACCGAACGTTTCTTTTGTGACCGTTTTGAACTTGATGGGTTGAAATTTGAAGAGCCTACGCCTAATTTTTTCAGTTTTAATAACCCGTACGGCGCTTGTAAACGCTGTGAGGGTTATGGCAAGATTATTGGCATTGACGAAGATCTGGTTATTCCTGATAAAAGCAAAAGCATATATGATGGTGCTATAGCCCCATGGCGCGGTGAAAAGATGCGCGAGTGGAACGATCAGTTGGTGCGCCAGGCATTAAAATTCGATTTTCCGATCCATCGTTCATATAATCAGTTAACGCCTGAACAGCAACGCGTACTGTGGACAGGTAACCAATATTTCCGCGGACTGGATGCTTTCTTCAAAGAAATGGAGGAGCAGACATACAAAATACAATACCGGGTGCTGTTATCGCGCTATCGTGGTAAAACTACCTGCCCGGATTGTATGGGCAGTCGCTTAAGGCCCGATGCGACCTATGTGAAGATCAGCGGCAAATCTATTACCGATATTGTATTGATGTCGCTGGATAAGGCTTATGATTTCTTTAAGAATCTTGAACTTAATGAAACCGATTATAAGATAGGTAAGCGTTTGCTGATGGAGATCACCAACCGCCTGTCGTTTTTGAACGATGTGGGTTTAAGTTATCTTACACTGAACCGCTTATCGAATACTTTGTCGGGCGGCGAATCGCAGCGCATCAACCTGGCTACCTCGCTTGGGAGTAGTTTGGTGGGCTCGGTATATGTTTTGGATGAGCCGAGCATTGGTTTGCACCCGAGGGATACCCAGCGGCTGATCAGCGTACTGAAATCTCTGCGCGACGTGGGCAATACCGTTCTGGTAGTTGAGCACGAGGAAGAGATTATGAAAGCTGCCGACCATATTCTTGATATTGGCCCGGAAGCAGGTACGCATGGCGGTAACCTCATTTTTACCGGCGACTACGACCATATACTAAAAGATACCGATAGCCTTACCGGCAAATACCTGAGTGGCAGGGAATCCATTGCTATACCGGCGCACCGGCGCAAATGGAACGATTATATTGAAATAAAAGGCGCCCGCGAAAATAACCTGAAGCATGTGAATGCAAAGTTCCCATTGGGGGTTTTAACCGTGGTAACGGGTGTTTCAGGCTCCGGAAAAACAAGTTTGGTAAAGCGCATTTTAGCGCCAGCAGTGCAAAAATCGTTGGGCAACTATTCGGGCGAGCAAACCGGCGCTTACGACAGCATTGAAGGCGATTACCAAAAAATAGAGCAGGTAGAACTGGTTGACCAGAACCCGATCGGCCGTTCGTCGCGCTCAAACCCGGTTACTTATGTAAAGGCCTGGGACGAGATACGCAACCTGTATGCCGCCCAACCAGCAGCAAAGGCAGCCGGATTGAAGCCTTCGGCATTTTCGTTCAACGTGGAGGGCGGCCGCTGTGATGTTTGCCAGGGCGAAGGCGAGGTGAAGATAGAGATGCAGTTTATGGCCGATATCTTCCTAACCTGCGAAACCTGCGGCGGCAAACGCTTTAAACAGCATATACTTGATGTTACTTACCAGGATAAGAATGTATCCGACGTGCTGGACATGACCATTGACGAAGCGCTGGAATTTTTCCGCAAGGAATCAAAGATCGTTGCCAAAATAAAACCGCTGGCGGATGTGGGCCTTGGCTATGTAACATTAGGGCAATCATCCAATACCCTTTCAGGTGGTGAGGCCCAGCGTATTAAGCTGGCATCCTTCCTGGTGAAAGGGAACAATACCAATAAAACGCTTTTCATTTTTGATGAGCCAACAACCGGACTGCATTTTGCCGACATAAAAAAACTGCTGAAATCGTTTGACGCCCTGCTGAATCATGGTAATACCATTATTGTAATTGAACATAATATGGATGTGATCAAATGTGCCGACTGGGTGATTGATATTGGCCCTGAAGGTGGCGACAATGGTGGTACGGTAGTATTTGAGGGCGTGCCAGAGGATCTGATCAAGAAGGAAGATTCGTATACCGGGAAGTTTTTGAAGGAGAGATTTGAGTAACATTTCTCTGTAGCGATGGGTTTGAAACCCATCGCTACAAGGATTACCCTCCCGTTGTATGTGTCCTCACAAACAACTATGGATGTTGTCTGTGAGGACACAGACAACGGGGATAAGTAAAAAGAGCAACTGAATTTTCAGTTGCTCTTTTTTGCTTTGTAGAGACGCATATTTGCGTCTCCTATGTTTGTTAAGAGACGCAAATATGCGTCTCTACGGAGAATTATTTCAGCGTGAAACTTGTTTTACCCATGGTATAACCGTCAGCATACAAAATCACGGTGTAAGTTCCTTTCTGGAATGGTGCAGGGTTTACCCAATCCACTACATAACCGGCACCATCATTTTTAAAGTCGATAGAGGTTTTGTAAGTGTATTGCAAACTTTGACCATCAGAAGTAAACGAGCCGGAATCGCCTTCGGTAATGAAGTTACCGGTCGGATCGATAATACGGATGTAAATGTCATGACTGCCTTGTTGTGCCACTGCGTTGGCAGCCACTGTAAAGCTGATCTTGATCTTTTTAGCCGGATTGGCACGGCTTACCTCCACTTCCTTACCGCTGCCTTTTATTTTGTAGGCAGATACACCCAACTGTGCAACCTTAAGCGCCGATGCGATCTGCACTTTGCTGCTCAGGTCCTGGTTTTGCCTGGTGAGTGTGTCGTTCTTTGTTTTTGCTGCGGCAACATTGCTGCGCAAGGTATCCCTTTCTACACGCAATGACGCGTTGGTTTTTTCAAGCGAGTCGATAGAATGGGTGTATTGTGCTACGGAGGCACGCAGGTTCATGATCTCGCCCTGTGCCTGTTTCAGTTCGGCAGCGGTTAGTTTGCCTTTGGCCAGTTGTGTTCTCAATACCTTGATCCTGGCTTGTAACGAATCGTTTTTGGCCTGCATGGCGGCAGACAGTTTTGTTTTGCTGGCGTTAAGGGCCTGCACCTGCGCATCAAGACTGTCGAGTTCAACCTTCAATCTTGATTTTTCATCATTCTGATTTACAATGATGACGTCTGATTTATTTTTTTGTAAATACAGATAAACATCAGTTCCCAGCAAGGCCACAACAACAACGATCAGAAAATAAATAACGTTCGAATTTCTCTTAGGGGTCTGTCCGGATTGGTTTTCCATAATTGTTTTTTTTAGTTATAAAAAAATATTCAGTGCCGTAAGCTGAACAGCCCTGGCAAAAAATATTGCGGTATCAGCCTTATTAATGCTGCTTTAACCTTTTTGTTTTGTCAATTATTGATAAAGATGTACAACAATAACGTGTAAAATAATGTTTTATTAAGTTTAAATTGAATTCAGAGTGAGCTAAAGTAATTACAAAATGATTAAAACACAAAATTCGAATATTTATTGTTCACTATAATAAAACAGCTGTAGGGTGAGTTTTATATCTTTGCGGCTGTTAAAAATCCCTCCTGTTTAATGCATCTGATAAAATACTACTTCCCTTTAATTGTTATTCTGTTTCTTTTTACACCATCACATGCCCAGGTTGACACCTCAAAACGTTATACAATAGCTCCTAAACGGGAGTTCAGGGGTGTTTGGATAGCGACGGTTGAAAACATCGACTGGCCGCAGCCCGGCTCAACCAGCGATCAGCAAAAACAACAACTCACTAATATACTTGAAAACCATGCGGAAACCGGCATAAACGAAATATTTTTACAGGTAAGGCCGGCAGCTGATGCCTTTTATGCCAAAAGCACAGAGCCGTGGTCGAAATGGTTGAACGGCAAGCAGGGCATCGCACCCTCGCCCATGTACGACCCGTTGGATTATGCCATAGCCGAGGCTCATAAGCGCGGTATGGAGCTGCATGCCTGGATAAATCCCTACCGTGCAACCAATGATAACAAATTCAGTCAGTTAAGTCCTAACCATATTACCAATCTTCACCCCGAATGGTTTTTTACATACGGTGGTCAGAAGCTTTTTAACCCGGGCTTGCCTGAAGTGCGCCAGTATATTATTAGCATAGTGCTGAACGTATTGGATAATTACGATGTAGACGGTATCCACATGGACGACTATTTCTATCCTTATCCCATTGATGGCGTGCCGATAAAAGATGCTGATGCTTTTAATAAGTACGGAGGCAATTTTACCGATATACGCGACTGGCGCAGGCACAATGTGGATACACTGATCCAGATGCTGTCAGACAGTATACACAAGCATAAGCCGCGCGCCAAGTTTGGGGTAAGCCCGTTCGGAATATGGGCCAACAAATACCAGCAGCCGGAAGGATCAAACACGCACGGCGGTTCATCATACGTGGAGAATTATGCTGATGTACGCAAATGGCTGCAAAAAGGCTGGGTGGATTATGTAGTGCCGCAACTATACTGGCCATTGAACAGCCGCGCCGCTAATTACGATACCTTGCTGAACTGGTGGAGCAATAATGTATTTAACCGTCATTTATATATCGGTTTGGGGGTATACCGCATTGGTGAACATTCAAAGGCTTCCATAGCCTACAAATCGCCTACCGAATTGCCTAACGAGATGCGCCATCTGCGTAATAATCCGCGCGTGGAGGGTTCGGTGGTGTTCAGCTCCAATTCGCTTACCAATAACTTTGGCGGTTTTGCCGATTCGCTGAGTGCAGACTTTTATAAATACCCTGCCCTGCCGCCATTAATGCCCTGGCTGGATTCGATACCGCCCAATGTGCCGCAAAACCTGGTCGCAAAACCTTTCGGCAAGAGTGTATTGCTGACATGGCAGCCGCCTGCGCCCTCGCGGGATGGGGAGCCGGTTTACGGCTATGTGATCTACCGCTTTGAAGGTACTGAGCCCATCAACCTGGATGATCCATCACATATTTATCGTATACAGTATGATACTACTCTGAGCTACCAGGATACCGATGTACAGCAAGGGCACTCGTATATGTATGTGGTTACGGCGATAGACCGCCTGAAGAATGAAAGTGACCGAACGCCGACGATTGGGGTTACGGTACCGTGAGGAAAGTATGCGTCATTGACGGAATGTTTTTATAACGCTATTTCTATCAACCCTTTTTCTACTAACCGTTTAAGATAAATATTAATCTCCAGATCGCCCATGCCGTATATTTTGTCTTCGCGCCAGAAGGTTTGGTAGATGCCGTGTTTGTCGGTTTTACCGCTTTTGTAAATGTCCAGCAGCTTTTGTTCCACGTAGTTAAGGCCGTTTTCGTTCACCTTTAACCTTTTCAAATGGGCCTGTAAAGCAGGTTTAAGTGCGTGCAGGTTGGCCCAGTAGTTATTTTGGTTAAGATAATACTCCAACTTGTCGGCATTATAAGTGGCGTAAACCTGCCAGGCTTCGGCGGCGATCACAAAATCGGGTTCGCCTAATTGCACGCGTATATTGTCAAACAGGTATTCAAGTTGATGTCCGTTCAGTTCACCCATTCCGCGGAAATTATCCATGCCGGGAAAGCTGTCGGGGCAGATGAGGAAAATATCAGGTTCTGACAGATCGGTATGTTTGCTCAGCATTTCAATAACGCCAAGCATATTTGCCTGGCAATGCAGGTCGAACTCGAACCAGAGATTTATTTCGCGGTAAGGCTCGTAAAGCTGACTCAGCGGTTCTTCTACTTTGCTTATATATTCGTACAGATCTTCGCCGAATGTTTTACATATCCATTCACCGCGTTTCTTCCAAAAATCAGCCGAAGCGATATTTTCTTCAACCGGCCCTTCTGAAAGTACTTCGTGCCATACCATGGTATCGCCTTCAAGGCCTGTTTGTTCGAAGCCGTGCAGGGTGGAGGTGCCATTGAGCACATGAAGGATCTTTGACATGATTGGCGCGTTTGTGAATGCTAATTTACGTTAATAGATTGTTGAATGCGATATAATAAAGCTGTTACCGGTCATTCGCCTAATAACGCTTTCAATGTTTCCAAAGTATCCGCTTCTTCTTTTGGCTTATCCTGCCGCCACCTTAATATCCTCGGAAAACGCAGCGCAATGCCTGATTTATGCCTTGTGGATTTATTAATTCCTTCAAATCCTATCTCAAAAACCAGTTCGGGCTTTACGGTGCGTACCGGTCCGAATTTTTCGAGCGTATTGCGTTTGATGAAATAATCTACCTTATTTATTTCCTGATCGGTGAGGCCTGAATAGGCTTTGGCGAAGGGCACCAGTTTGTCGCCATCCCAAACGGCGAAGGTGTAATCGGTGTAAAGGTCGGCGCGGCGGCCGTGTCCTTTTTGGGCATAGATCATCACAGCGTCTACCGAGAGCGGATCGATCTTCCATTTCCACCAGTCGCCACGACGACGGCCGACCTGGTAAGCGGCCGTTTTGCGTTTTAACATAATGCCTTCGGCATTCATGGCGCGTGACTGTTCGCGAATTTTGGCCAGCTCATCCCAGTCGGCAAACCCGATCAATGCTGAAAGACGGAAGGTTTCGGGATAAGGTGTTAATACCTGTAATTGTTCCAATAGAACACGGCGTTCAGATTGTGTTTTGTAGCGGATGTCTTCGCCGTTAAATTCAATACAATCATACGCTATGACGGCCACCGGGCTTTCGTCCAGTATCTTTTTGCTTAAATTTTTGCGGCCGATACGTGTTTGCAGCACATTGAATGACATGGGCTGGCCATTCTTAAAGCTCATGATCTCGCCGTCTATTACTGTACCATCAGGCAGGGCGTTGAGAAACGGATGCAGTTCGGGAAATTTATCGGTGGACAGGTCTTCGCCGCGGCTCCATATAAATATTTTGCCATCCCGTTTAATGAGCTGTCCGCGTATGCCGTCCCATTTCCATTCTGCCTGCCATTGCGCGGCGTCGCCCAAAACATTCTCCATTTCTTCAACGGAGCGTTGCTTGTCTGACGTTTCCTGTACAGGATAAGCCAGGAAAAACGGGTATGGCCGCGATATATCATCCGCGGCCCCGGTTTCCTGTACCAATTGATCGTAAGTATAGGTTTCGGGCATCCAGTTGCCCATAATACGATGGGTTAGGGTAGCAGCATCCAGTCCGGATATATCAGACAATGCCTTGATGACAAGGTTTTGCGATACGCCCACCCGGAAACTGCCGGTAAGCAACTTATTAAATACAAAGCGCTCCTGCGTATCCAGTGTCGCCCACGAGTCCAGTAGCCACAGTTTGCGTTCTTCTTCCGGCTTTTCGCCAATTGCGTTCAGCTCGGCTATCCATTGGGTAAGGTTTTTGTTGTTTGTGCTTTCTTTTTGCGGCATGAGCAGTGCCATGGTCTCGGCAAGGTCGCCCACCACATGGTAACTTTCTTCAAACAGCCAGGGTGGAATATTGGAAGCTTCCATTGCCCAGGTGCGGATAAGCGTAGCGTTGATGGGCCGCTTCGGCCTGCGGCCGGTGAACAATGCCAGCATGTGCATCTTGTCGGTATCAGGCACACAATTAAAATAATCTTTCAAAACCTTAACCTTTTCGTTGGTTTTATTGGTTTCATCAAGGGAAAGAAAGAGTTGGGCGAATGCTTTCATGCAGTGCCTCCTAAGCCATTTCTATCAACTGATGGATGCGTTTCATTTTCAGACGACTCATATTCTTTCTT
Source organism: Mucilaginibacter sp. (assembly GCA_051953515.1). GTDB lineage: Bacteria > Bacteroidota > Bacteroidia > Sphingobacteriales > Sphingobacteriaceae > Mucilaginibacter. The sequence continues at coordinate 16,371 of JBQCIS010000043.1, read as the reverse complement.
TTCTGCTGCTACATCCTGCGGGTTTTCTTCTTCCTCGCCCCCATAAAGTGTGTGTACCTCTTTAGCGTTGAAGCCGATTTCATTAAGATAGCGGGTGAAGGATGCGGTGTAGCCATGGGTGAGGTAAACGCACTCGCAGCCTGTGGCGTCTATGGCACTTACCAGTCCGTCCCAGTCTGCATGATCGGAAAGAACAAAACCACGGTCGGCGGCGCGGCGGTGTTTGGCGCCGCGCAGGGCCATCCAGCCGGAGCAGTAGCCAAAGCTATAAGGTTGAAATTTGCGCATCCACGGTGTGCCTACTGACGATGGAGGTGCGATGATGATACCTTTTCGTACTTCGTCTTTTAGTGTTTCGGGCGTGATCCTTTCGGTTGGGTTAAGCAGTACGCCATTGCGGCGTAAGGCCTCGTTGGTGTTTTCTATAACACCGTGGGTGTAAACCTTGCCATTGAACAGATCGAGGTTTTGCAGGATGCGTTGGGCTTTACCAAGTGAATAACCCACTACTACGGTTGCCAGGCCGTTGCTTAGGTTATTGTGCCACCATTTGTTCATATCTTCAAACACCTGTACCTGTGGTTTCCATTGGTACACAGGCATACCGAAAGTACATTCAGATATAAAGTGATGGCACTTTACCGGTTCAAATGGTGTGGAGATGCCATCGTCCTGTGTTTTATAATCGCCGGATACTACCCATACTTCGCCCTGATATTCAACTCGTATCTGTGCGGAACCGATAACGTGACCCGCAGGATAAAGTGTTACCGATACGCCGTTTTTCATGACTTTTTCGCCGTATTCAACGGTTTGCAGTTCGACCTCACCAAGACGGTAGCGCAATACTTCCCGCGACAGATGGTGGGCAAGGTAATGCTTATGCCCCCAATATGCATGGTCGGAATGGGCGTGGGTGATCACTGCGTCATCAACGGGTTTCCATGGGTCGATGTAGAAATTGCCTTGCGGGCAGTAAATGCCTTTGTCGGTAAATTCCAGCAGTGATCTTTTTGCCATAAGGTATTAACTGAAATATAGGGAATTGGTTTGAAATCGTACTTGCCTGGCAACAAGAGATGGTCTCAGACCTATCCCTTTCACCGCTCATTGCCGCTGAGGCTACTTCTTTTGTCTTGAAACAAAAGAAGCAAAAAATTCAAGCCGATGGAAAGGCTTTTTTGCCGCACAGGCGTTTGCCCTTCAAAAGCTTGCTACACAACCCGGCATACACAGGGCTGCCGCAACTTTTTAGCCCAAAGCTCTTCCATCGGCGGTCATTATTCGTTTCTGAAAATTAATACGCTGCCACTTCATCGCGGTTTTTCATCCATAGGGCGGCGGCGTAGTCGCGGAAGGGTTGCGGGGCGGCAATGAAATTTTCGTCAAAGGTGTAGTCGCCGCCGGTGTATTGGGATGTGGTGTATCTTTTTAGTTTTAGTTTGGTGGTGCCGCGCATGGCATATTTTTTCATCCCTTCGTGCGCAATCACTTTCATGGGGTTGCCTTCTGTTGTTTCATGACAGGATACACGGTAAATGAACCACACCTCGCTTATGCCATTATGGTCAAGGTCGGTAACCGCCAGTGAACCCGGACGTAGTTTTGCATCTACGTCGGCTCCGCATGGGCCGGCAGAATCATTCAGCTGCCACTCCAGTTTAACGGTATTGCCGGTTTGCAGATAGCCAAATACATGCAGCAGGGCTGTGTAAACGCTTTCGTTATCGTCGGCAGGTGTTGCTACGGTTTTACCGGTGATAATGATGGTATGGGTACCTTCTTTGTCGTTGTATTTTATGGCATCGTTAAATTCGCCTTTATACTTCATTGTTGCCGGGATGGCGCTTTTTTTTAAATGAACTATCTGCTGAGCATTTACTAACGCGAATGATAGCATGAAGAATGTAATGGCGAAAATGGTTTTCATTGATGATGGGCTTATGCTTATCAAATATAACCAAACTTAACCACAATCGCGGGCGCCAGCGGGAGCGGTGCGTAATTCGCTATGCATAGTTTATTACTTATAGTTCAAAGGTTCTTCGCTGTTGTTCAGAATGACAGGATATTTATAAAACGAACAAATCCCGGTTTTTGGCCGGGATCTGTTCGTTTTATATGTTTTGAAAATTTTAGTTCTGTTGCAATTGGTGACTAACCGAGGTTACCTTGCTGTTCATGTTAGCGTAGTCGGCTATAATTTGCCCGGCTTCTATCTTAATAAAGTCGAGATCTTCGTTACGCGGTTTGGTCTGGCCTTTTTTCAGTGGCGCCAGGCCTAATGCTACACGTTTGTCGTTGTCCCTGTCAAATGCTTTTTGTTCGTCTGCATCGCGCTGTTTTTTCAGTTCAGCTTCGTTAAGGGTAATGGTTTTGTCCTCTTCGTGTTTCTTAAAGTCGGCTACATCATCCAGTAAATATTGATAGCTTTTGCTGGTAGCCATACGCTGATCGTGCAGTTTTCGCAGTTGGATAATGGCTTGCGACAGGTCGCCGAATTTAGTGTAGTCGCTCTTGGCTATCACGTCAAAAGGCATGGCAGAAGGCTCGGTATCTTCGCCATATTTATCCAGCGGAATAACCGATGGGAAGGTGATATCAGGTGTAACACCATGGCGCTGGGTTGAATTACCGGTAATGCGGTAAAATTTAGCGATGGTTAAATTTAACTGACCGAACTGGCTTTCGCTGCCACCGGTTTTATAGGTGGTTTTAGTTTTATCCATCAGTTTTGATACCATATCGGCAATGGTAGGGCTAATCACCTTATCCATTTCTATCTCGTTCTGTACGGAGCCTTTGCCATAGGTTTGTGTACCCATGATAATAGCACGACCGTAATCCTGCAAAGCGCCAGAGAAGATTTCGGATGCCGAGGCACTGAAACGGTCAACCAAAATACCCAGCGGGCCGGTATAGTTTATTGACGGATCTTCGTCGCTGTCAACCTCTACCTGGTCGCGGGTGTCACGCACCTGTACTACCGGGCCCTGTTTAATGAACAAACCGGTTAACGAAATAGCTTCGGCTAAAGAACCGCCGCCGTCTTCGCGCAAGTCAAGCACAATACCATCTACATGCTCATTTTTCAGCGAGTCGAGTATGAGTTTTACGTCGCGGGTAGTACTGTGGTAAGTGGTAGCACCGCTTTGTGCGGCATTATTATCTACATAGAATGCGGGGATATTGATAATGCCTATTTTAACAGTTTTGCCATTGTTATTATAAGTGCGTATCTCTTTTTTAGCCAGCTCATCCTGCAATACAATTTTGGCGCGGGTAAGTTCAACAACTTTTGGCTTGCTGCCTACGGCTGCTTCGGCAGGTAATATTTGTAATTTTACAATAGTGCCTTTAGGGCCGCGGATAAGGCCGATAGCGGCATTAATGTTCCAGCCAACAATATTCTGAAACTCGCCGTCCTTACCTTGCGCTACGCCAACTATACGGTCTTTTACGTTTACAAGGTGGCTCTTATCGGCAGGGCCGCCATGTACCAGCGTTTCAATGGTCACATAATCATTTTGCACGCTTAAAGTAGCGCCGATGCCTTCAAGCGAGCGCGACATTTCCATATTGAACTGTGCAGCGTTGAAAGGGTTGAAGTAATTGGTATGCGGGTCTATTGCTTCGGTAAATGCATCCATAAAGCCCTGGAAAACTTCCTGGTTGGTCAGCTTGTTTGATTGCGAAAGCAGGTCGGCATATCTTTTCTTTAGCGTAGCCCTGTTCTTGGCCAGATCTGGCTTAGCCAGTTGCAGGTTCAGCAGGTCATATTTCACGTGTTTGGTCCACAGGTCATTCATATCGGCCTGCGTGGCTATAAATGGCAGGTTTTCGCGGTCGTAGGTAAAGGTTTCGTTTTTGGTGAAGTCGAAATTCTTATCCACCTGCGAGATAGAATATTTTATCGCATCCAGATACCTTTTCTGAAACACGTTGAACATATAGAAAACATCGTTCAGGTTACCTTGCTTAATATCGTCGTCAAGCTGGTCTTTATACTTGGCAAAGTCCTCTACGTCAGAAGCCAACAGGTAATTGTGGTTCTCATCGAGCTTTTTAAGGTAATTCTTATATATAATTTCAGACAGGGAATCATTCAACGGTACTTTCTTATAATTGTATCTGGTGATGAGTTCAGCTACCTCCTTCGTAACCACTTGCTGACGTACATCGGGCTGTAAGTCGTTAGAACCCACAACCCTTATTGGTTTGGCAGGCGAGGCTTTACAAGCCAGGGCAGCGCCAAGCACTAAAAAAACATACACTTTCTTAAACATATCTTTTACTGTCTTTAGATCCGGAATATACAACATCAATACTTATGCCTATTATGAGTTTGCTAATGTAAATAAAAAGAGACAGTTGAAAAGCTGTCTCCCATATTTATGAATAACAATATTACAATAAAGTTTGAATTATTTACTGTTATGACAGATACGGGGCCTGAAAGTTACATTTAGCAGATAAATTAATTGCTTACAGGTTTTTTGCTATCTTTTTTTTGTAACGATCATGGCATCGTCGGCATAGCGAAGGGCAATTTTTGTTGATGCTGTTTTATTTTGCTGTATAAATTTTACTTCTTTTTCAATAGCTGCCACATTGTCGTTCCAGTTATGGGCGGTTGCAATATCGCAGGCTTCGGCCAGATCCTGTTGTGCAAGGGTTACGTCGCCCATATCAGCTTTCACCAGCGCAAGATCGAGCAGGTTGGCAATAGTATGGCGGTCGTCATTCTGGCGGCGGGCAAGTGTATTGCTTTGCAGCAGGTACCATTTGGCTTCGGAAAGGCGCTTTTGCTGGATGTACAGCTTCGCCAGGTCGCTAAAGTTATAGCTTGCCACGTCGTATATGCGCCAGCTCATGTTATGCTGGGCAATCCTGATCATGCGTTTTTCGCTGATGTCCAGCAGATAATCCGTCATGCCGCGATGGAAGGTCGGTACCTTGACCATTGCTGTAGCAGGCATTTTTAACTGGCGGGCAGAAATATCATGAACATTCGCTATCAATGGCAAACGCTTATGCTTAAGAATTTGATACCATTGCGCAGACGCAGAAAGATTCAGTGCTGTGAGTACTACAATAACCAGCGTAAATTTCATCTATTGTTCCCTTGGGTTTAATAAATTAATCAGTACGCAAAGCTACCGGTTAATGTTACGCAAGTTAAACATTTAATTGTCAATTATTCAAACACTTCCGCTTGTAGCATCTGGTCGTCGTGCATGGCCCATACCATATAGGGATGGGTATCGGCGTGGTAAATGTCGCCGGTAGCCGTAATGCCGATGATGCCCGCGAAGCCGTCGAAAGGCTTCATTTCGCTCATGGTTTTTTCTGTGGCCTGTGCCAGTGTCATGCCATCGGTTACCCGGGTAACTATCTTCACGGCTACGGCGCCGCTTACAATGTCTTCGCCCACGCCTGTACATGAAACACCCGCAAAAGCATTGGCATAATTCCCTGCCGCGGTAGCGGAATCGCTCACACGGCCCGGTATTTCAAACCCTTTGCCACCGGTTGAGGTGCCGGAGGCGATATTGCCCCACATATCCAGCGCCACGCAGCCCACGGTGCCCTTGCCTTTGCGTATGGAGCCGCTCAGCTTTTGCTCATATTCCCAGCGGCGCTGTTGTATTTCGGGGTTATGGTAGCCAAAGCCATGTTCGCGCGCAAATTCCTGTGCGCCTTTGCCGCTCAGTACCTTATCGTTATAATGCTGTAACTTTTCGGCAACACAAATGGGGTTCTTTACTTCTTCGATGTTGATAACGCCGGAGAACTTCATGGTTTTGCCGTCCATCAGCGAGGCGCTCATACGTATCTTGCCATCGCTTTGTATCTGCGAGCCCGTGCCGGCGTTAAACAATTCGCAATTTTCCAGCAGGTGCACGGTGTACACCACGGTTTCGAGCGCGGTATGCGTAGCGAGGTGCTTATAGCCGAGTTCGGCTATCTCCTTCAACGCTTCCTGCTTGGCTTTCTTCACCTCGTGGTTGGTGCCCGATTCGCTGAAAAAACCTCCGTGAATGATCAGTTTCATATCTTAAGATTTGAGATATGAGATTTGAGAAATGAGGAAAAAATACGTTGCCGCCAGATATTCCCTAACTCATAATTTAATGCAATATACGAAACTAAAGGCTCGTCTCATATCTCACATCTCAAATCTCTCGCCTATTTATCACCAACTTTGATGAAAACGCCTTCTTCAACCTTAACAATTTTTTTGATGAGTAGTTTGTGCTGCTGAAGATCATACTTGTCGTAGATTGACATGACGTGCACCTTCAGGTTCTCGATGGAAACCGGCGAGCCGATCTCTACCTCGTAAATGTTGGTAGCTACCATGTTCCGTCCGTCTACCAGGATGGTAAGGCCCGAGCCGATGGCTTCCATCATAGTGCCTTCGGTAATAAGCAGACCGGCGTCTTCGCCCAGGCCAATGCCCAGTATGCCGGGGTTGCTTGCCACCGCATACATCAGCCTGCCTATGCGGCCGCGCTGTACGAAGTGGGTATCTACAAACACGGAATCGATAAAGCCCAGTCCGGCGGTGATCTGTACGTGGCCCTTGATGAGCGCCTCGTTGCTTGACCCACGATAGATCATGTGTGCCGATGCCGCTGCCGCGCCTGCCGAAGTGCCGGCAATAACAAATGGCTCGTGCATATAGCGTTGCTTCAGTATTTGCAAAAACTGCGTGCCGCCGAAGATAGCGCTTAAACGAAGCTGGTCGCCACCGCTGAACATTACCACGTCGGCCTCGCGTATGCGGTCGAGAAATTCTTTTTTGTTGGTATCCTCCCGGTTGCGAATATCAAGTGTGTTGATGTGCGTTACGTTGAGGTGATTAAAAGCGCGGATATATTCGCCGGCCACCAGTTCGGGTATTTGCGAGGCGGTGGTGATCACCTCCACTTTCGAGCCTTCTTTATGCACCGATTCGGTGATGATGCGCTTGAGGATGCCCTGCTCGAAAAACTTGATGTAATTGGGCTGCATGATGTTCTCCTGGGCGCTGATGTTGCTGCCCATATCCACGGCTCCGCCAATTATAATGAGTTTTCCTTTTGGGGACATGCTGTTTAATTAGTGAGTGGTTGGTTGAGTGAATTAGTGAGTAGTTATAGACTAAAACAACTATTCACATAATCAACCTAATCTAACTTAATCAACCAATATGCAAATTAAGCAAAAAATGATGGGAGTGGTTTGGATTATTTGAAACAATGTGGTTGAGGCAAATGAAATGTGCTTGTTTGCATCTACGCGACCCGATGGACTCACCCCGAATGCGCTTCGCTGTTCGACCCTCTCTCATCGCTACGCTGAAAGAGGGGAACTGCAATTAAGTTTCTGCAAAGAAAAAGAGCGCCGTCATTCTGAGCTTAGCCTGCACTGAGTTTATCGAAGTGTCGAAGGACGTGCGCAAAGGCCCAACGGATGTTGCAGCTACTGATCTCTAATCACTAATCTCCAATCTCTAACCTGTAACGTTCGCTCCCTGAACAATACACCTGCTGTTACAGCAACCACCACAAAAAAAAGCGCCCTGGTGTTTACAGGGCGCTTTTGCGATTAGTTATTGTGGTGTTAAACTACTTTTACATTTACCGCGGTAGGGCCTTTACGGCCTTGCTCTACGTCATAACTTACCGCATCGTTTTGGCGGATGTTATCGATCAGACCAGTAGAGTGAACAAAAATTTCGGCGCTTCCATCACTTGGTGTAATGAATCCGAAACCTTTCGTTTCATTAAAGAATTTTACGTTTCCTTGCATTGTATTGATTATTAAAAGATTGCAAGATAGTAAAATATTCGCATTTGCCGCTAATTAAATTATTTAATAAGGGAATCGCTTTTAAAAAAGTATATCGTTGTGCTCCCTTTTTCTGATTTAAGAGTTAGTGCAGCGCTCTTAAACCAGTGTGGGCTATACGGAAAAACCCGCACCAGCTGCGCTAACCTTGTTGCAGCTACTAATCTCCAACCTCTAACCGCCAACATCTTCCGTTACACAGTTACAGTATGCAGCCGCAAACAGTAATATTAAGTTTACATAGCCGCAATATATTGCAACACTAATACAATAAAAATGCATGGTGTAAAATTTTTGCGCCTTACGCTACAAAACCATCAATTGATTGTTAGGCTGTAATATCTTGATTTAAATTAAAGGACCTGGAAAGCATCCCTGAACGCTTATGAAAATTGAAAATATACAAGTGCTGCGCGGCCCAAATATCTGGAGCGCGAACCGCAAGAAACTAATACAAATGCGGCTCGATCTGCAGGAGATGGAGCATCTGCCAACCAATAAAATACCGGGGTTTTATGAGCGGCTGAAGGAGCTAATGCCCAGCTTGTATGAGCACCGCTGCTCGCCGGGTGTGGAAGGCGGCTTCTTTCAGCGGGTGGAAGCGGGTACCTGGATGGGGCATGTGATAGAGCACATTGCACTCGAAATACAAACGCTGGCAGGGATGGATACCGGCTTCGGCCGTACACGGGAGACCAGAACCCCGGGCGTGTATAACGTGGTTTTCAGTTATATTGAAGAGAAGGTGGGCGTTTTCGCTGCTGAATCGTCCGTCCGTATTGCTGAGGCGCTGGCAAAAGGCGATGATTATGACCTTAATGCCGATATACAGCAAATGCGCGAGATACGCGAAGCTACCCGGCTGGGGCCAAGTACAGGCTCGATAGTGGAAGAAGCCATTGCGCGTGATATCCCGTGGATCAGGCTCAATAAGCAATCGCTGGTGCAATTGGGGTATGGCAAGAACCAGGTACGTTTCCGCGCCACCATGACCGAGCGTACTAGCAGCATTGCCGTGGATATTGCCAGCAATAAGGAAGAAACCAAGCGCATGCTGCTGGAGCAGGCCATACCGGTAGCCAGGGGCATAACCATTTCTTCGGCCGGTGATGTAACCCGGGCCATCCACGAGGTAGGCTACCCGCTGGTGTTTAAACCGCTTAATGGTAACCATGGGCGCGGTATTACCACCAATGTGCGCACGGCTGAAGATGCGCTGGCGGCGTATGAGCATGCGGCAAAGGTATCGCACAAGGTGATTGTGGAACGCTTTGTGCAGGGGTTCGACTTCAGGGTGCTGGTGATTGATAACAAAATGGTGGCCGCTGCCCTGCGCAACCCTGCACACGTAAAAGGCGATGGCCACTCCTCTATACAACAACTCATCGACCGGGAAAATATGGACCCGCGGCGCGGTTTCGGTCATGAAAATGTGCTGACGCTGATATCCGTGGACCGTGATACCCTTGATATTCTGGATAAAAAAGGCTATACGCTGGATACCGTGCCGGCCGCAGGCGAGAAGGTGTTCCTGAAATCTACCGCCAACCTGAGCACGGGCGGTACCTCGGTTGACGTAACCGACCAGGTGCACCCCCAAAATGTGTTTATCTGCGAGCGCATCTCCAAGATCATCGGGCTGGATATTTGTGGTATCGACATTATGGCCAAAAACCTCACCGAACCGCTTACCGATACCGGCGGGGTGGTGCTGGAAGTGAATGCCGCGCCGGGTTTCAGGATGCACGTAGCGCCGAGCGAGGGTTTGCCGCGCAATGTAGCCGGGCATGTGCTGGATATGCTGTACCCCAACGGCAGCCCCTCGGGCATACCCATTATTGCGGTAACGGGCACCAACGGCAAAACCACCACCACGCGCCTCATTGCACATATAGTGAAGAATAACGGTTTCCGCGTGGGCTTTACCACCAGCGATGGCATTTACGTGCAGAATAACATGCTGCAAAAAGGCGATACCACCGGCCCCGTGAGCACCGAGTTTATACTGAAAGACCCCACCGTTGAGTTTGCCGTGCTGGAAACCGCCCGCGGCGGCATCCTGCGCAGCGGGCTCGGCTTTGGTAAGTGCGATATCGGCGTGATCACCAATATTCAGGAAGACCACCTCGGTATTGCCGACATCCATACGCTTGACGACCTGTCGCGCGTGAAAAGCGTGGTTATTAACGCGGTTAAGAAAGATGGCTGGGGCGTGCTCAATGCCGATAACGAATACTGCGTGCGCATTGGCAAGCGGGCGGATTGCAACATCGCCTATTTCAGCCGCAACGAGAATAACCCCGTTATCAAAGCGCATTGTAAAAAAGGCGGCACGGCCTGCATTGCCGAAAATGGCTTCATCACCATAAAAAAGGGCGATTGGAAAATTCGCGTGCAGCGCATTGCCCTGGTGCCGCTCACCTTTGGCGGTACGGTGCCTTTTATGATAGAGAATGTGCTGGCGGCTACGTTGGCCGCATTTCTGTGGGGCTTTAAAACCGGAGATATCAAAATATCGCTCGAAACCTTTATCCCTTCGGCAGCACAAACGCCGGGCAGGATGAATATTTTCAATTTCAGAGATTTTCGCTTTATGGTGGATTTCGCCCACAACCCCGATGGCTATAACGGCGTAAAGGAGTTTCTGAAAACCATCGATTCGCCCCGCAAAATAGGATTGGTGGCCGGTACCGGCGACCGCCGCGATGAGGATATACGCGAACTGGGCAGGCTTTCGGCACAAATGTTCGACTATATTTTGCTGCGGCAGGAAGACCACCTGCGCGGCCGTACCCGCGAAAATATTTTAGGGCTGATGATTGAAGGCATACAGGAAATTGACCCCGGTAAACCCTACGAGATCATTCGCCTTACGGGCGAAGAAGCCATACGCCACGCCATGGGCAAAGCCACCCCCGGCGCATTTATAGTAACCCTGAGCGATGCCGTGCACAACTCGGTAGCCATAGCCCAGCATTTACTGGAGGGGGAAAGGATGGGGTAGAAGGATTTTTGGGATTGCGGATGTTCGATCTGAGATTTGGTTAAAATTGTCTGAACCATGATTAGTGGGATTTACGGATTATCATGATTTAATAAAAAATAGCATGTCATTCTGAGCGGCAGCGAAGAACCTTTAAACTATGCTAATCCGCCATGCATGGTTCGCCATATATGAGCAAGGGTGCTTAATTATGCACGCGACCCGTTGTACTCACCCGGTCATCGCTTCGCTCGGCCACCCTCTCTCATCGCTACGCTGAAAGAGGGAAACTGCATTTATATTCAGCAAAGAAAAAGAGCGTTGTCATGCTGAGGCATAAGCCTGCACTGAGCTTGACGAAGTGAAGCATAAGAGTAAAGGCCAAAAAAGCAGTATTGAATGTTAATTGCTGACGTGGATGTAGCACAACGAAACCGTAACGAAGTATAATTAGTTTTTTAACTTATGGGCGTTGCCTGACGGCCGGGCTTTCCGCTTATACTGCACGAGGCCTTAGCCACGAAGTGCCGGTATCCGCTGCAATCCCTAACGCGGGTAATGTTCGCTACCTAAACAATACATCTTCCGTTGCGCAGTTACAGTTTATGAGCATTCGCGGCGCACGCACCAGCGTTGGGTGTTTTACGTTTTTATTTTAACTATATCCTTTAGTGCATCTATTATGCTCTTGTTAGATTGAAGGTCTATTTTTTCTTTTTCCAACTCAATAGTTGACTCATCCTTTTTAAGTACAAAATTTCTTTCTGTAGTCGCAAACTCTCGAATTGTCATTTCAATTATTGTTTCATTCTTAGTGATAATAGCCGCTTTAATTGCCACGAATTTTAAGTCAATATTGGTTTTCTCATTATGAAAGTATTTTATATCTGTTAAATTAGTCTTATATATCTTCAGAAAAAAGAAAGCAAATATTTCAACGAAAATAACTATTGCAATACGTGGGATGTAATGGGAAAGTAACGGAATAAGCTCTGTGAAATTTATTTCTTTATAAAGTACTTCGTAGGCCAAAAAACCTATAGCAATCAGTGTAGTGACACTTCCAAAGATTAAATTAACATTTGCGCTTTTGTTTAACCTTTGAATCTCAAAGCTTATTCTTTCGTTTATGTTTTCAAAATCTTGGCTAAGTTGATCTAACCTATTGTGTTCTATAATTTGAGTCCCAAATTTGTTCTCCAGTAATTTTAGGAAATTCTTATTTCCTAAATTCTGCTCAGTGATTTTTCGAATTAAACCGTCAATTTCTTCTTGATTTACAGCATTTGGATTTCCGCTACTTTTCAAAGTCAATAACTCTAATCTTAATATTTCTATCTCTTTTTCAAAAGCACTTATGTCAACTCGATTTTGTGTTAGTGTGGTGTTTCTCGTAAACTGTAGATAACCGTAGAGTACTACCCCTACGCCATATAATAAAAGGGAAGATGCTATGACGGAAATTGTAAGCGAACTGCTTTTGTCGAATAGATAATAAGCAATATCATTTCTAATTATGAATAAGATAATTCCAGAAAGCGATATCAATATTCCGGCTAAAAGGTAGAAATTTTGTTTGTTGATCATAAAATTATTGTGATAAGAAGGTATAATGATTAATACAGTAACTTAGCTAATATAATAAAAAAATCTTGCCGGCCTATCGCTGGCGCACGGATGTTACATGTGCTTTTGCATCAATGTCCGTTTATCAGCATAGTGCATACCTATAGCGCAGAGGTTGCCACGTCGTTCCGCTCGCGCAGCCCGGCTCACTTCTCGCAATGACGGGGTGGAGAGGAGCATCAGGGTATCTCTTAATCCCCTAAATCAAGGTTCAGACAAATTCACGTTAGGCCTTTGCGCTTCTGCTTCACTTCATCAAGCTCAGTACAGGCTTGTGCCTCTCCGTAGGAGCCCTTCGGACAGCATGACAGTGCTCTTTTTATGTCGAGTGTAGCTACCCTCTCTCATCGCTACGCTGAAAGAGGGTAGTCGAGCGAAGCGGTGACCGGGTGAGTACACCGGGTCGCGTGCATAACGAAGCGATGCGTTAGGGATGGTAACGGATACCGGCCTCTGTGCTTAAGGCTTGCAGGCGTATGAGTGGACAGCCCGGCCCGCAGGGAACGCCCAAATCAAGAGGTAAGAATCAAGGCTTTGCAAAGCTCGTTAAACCCCTCCCTACATCCTCCCCGCGGGAGGGAATCGCACAGCCCCGGCGCTTTAAAAATCGCTACTGTCAACTGATGAGCTTGGATCTGTAAAAAAGCTACAACCCTACACTTTCACTTTCTGCCGGTATGCCGCTTTTGATAAATAGTCGTGCCACAGCAGCATGGTGGCAATGGTGCGGTAGGGTTTCCATTGGGCGGCAACGTCGAGCATTTCTTGTTTGGTAATTGCGGCGGGCAGGTTTTTTACGCGTTTCAGGGCGTTTACGGCCGCGAGGTCGCCGATGGGGAAGATGTCGGCGCGGCGGAGTACGAACATGAGGTACACGTCAATCGTCCAGTGGCCGATGCCTTTGAGGGTGATGAGCTGGGCGCGTACTTCGTCGTCGATAAGGTGCTCCAGCTGGTTCAGTTGCAGGTTGCCGTTGTGCAGTTGCTGGGCAAGGTAGCGGATGTAACCGGCTTTCTGGCGGCTCACGTAGCAGGCGCGCATTTCATCGTCGGTTAACGGGAGGATGTTGACAGGTGTGAGGTGCTTTACGTATTCCTTGAGTTTATTGAGTGCCGACAGGGCCGACGCAAGCGAAACCTGCTGCTCGAGGATGATGTGTACGAGGGTTTCGAAAGAGTTGGGGCGCGTCCACATCGGCGGGTAGCTGTGGGAGCGGATAATGGCGGCGAGGTCGGCATCACGGGCGGCAAGCTGGTCGCATATGGTGTGAAAATTGGTGGGGCTAAACTCTTGTGGCATATAATTGTTGTGCTAAAAATACTAATTTCTTTAGGATTTGCTATTTATTTCACAACTTTACCCATATGAACAATCTGCCGCCTTTAGCCGAACGCATGCGCCCCAAATCCCTCGACGATTACGCGGGGCAGAAGCACCTGGTGGGTAAGGGCGCGGTGCTGCGCAAGGCCATTGAGAGTGGTAATTTGCCATCCATGATCTTCTGGGGGCCGCCGGGTGTGGGCAAAACCACGCTGGCGTATATCATTTCGCAAACGCTTTACCGGCCATTTTTTGCGCTCAGCGCCATTAATTCGGGCGTGAAGGATGTGCGCGAGGTGATAGAAAAGGCCACGTTGCTAAAGGAGCAGGGCAATGCGCTGCCGATTTTGTTTATTGACGAGATACACCGCTTCAGCAAATCGCAGCAGGATTCGTTATTGGGGGCGGTGGAGCGGGGCATTGTTACGCTGATAGGCGCTACTACGGAGAACCCGTCATTCGAGGTGATCTCGGCGTTATTGTCGCGCTGCCAGGTATACATACTGCAACCGCTGGACGAGGACGACCTGATGGGCCTGCTAACCAAAGCCATGAAGGAAGACGAGGTGCTGAGGGAGAAGAACATCGTCATCAAAGAAAATGAGGCATTGCTGCGCTTATCCGGCGGCGATGCGCGTAAGCTGCTGAATATATTCGAACTGCTCATCAATGCCTTTAAAGGCAAAAAGATAGAACTCACCAACCAAAACGTGCTGGAGCATGTACAGCAAAACATGGCGCTGTACGACAAGACCGGCGAGCAGCATTACGACATCATTTCGGCCTTCATTAAATCCATGCGCGGCAGCGACCCCAACGGCGCGCTGTACTGGCTGGCGCGCATGATAGTGGGCGGTGAAGACCCGTTGTTTATTGCCCGCAGGATGCTGATACTGGCATCGGAAGATATCGGCAATGCTAACCCCAATGCTTTGCTATTGGCGCAATCGTGCTTTGAGGCGGTGAACGTAATCGGCATGCCGGAGTCGCAATTGATCCTCTCGCAAACATGTATCTACCTGGCTACCTCGCCCAAGAGTAATTCGGCCACCACTGCTATCGGGCAGGCCATAGCGCTGGTAAAGCAGTATGGCGACCTGCCGGTGCCGCTGCACCTGCGCAACGCGCCAACCAAGCTGATGAAGAACATTGGCTATGGCAAGGATTATAAGTACGCCCACAGTTTTGAGGGCAACTTCATAGACCTGGATTTTCTGCCGGATGCCATTAAGGGCACTAAAATATACGACCCCGGCAATAACGCCCGAGAGCATGAAGCAAGGGAAAAGATGAAGAAGCTTTGGGGGGAGAGGTATAAGTATTAGCCCCCTACACCCCCCCTGTCAAAAGGACTCCTTCGGAGAAAGGGGGGAATTTGTATTTTGTAGAGGCGCATATTTGCGTCTCAATACAACGTCCCCTCTACGAACGGGTACAAATTTGATAAGAGACGCAATTATGCGTCTCTACGGGGTATATGAAATACCGTCCCCATCCGATATATTTGAACAATGTACACTATTCGGAAAGCAACGGCCGGGGATGCGCAAACCATCCGCGATCTGGCCGAAAAAACATGGTGGGCAACTTATTCGCCTATTTTAGAGCAGGAGCAGATCAGCTATATGCTTGACGAAATATACGATGTTGACAAGATCACGCATCAGCTCCAAAATAATACGCAAACGTTTTTACTATTAGCCGAAGGGGAAAAGCCTGTGGCTTTTGCCGGGTTTTCGCCGCGGGAGGAAGACCCGGAAGTATATAAGCTGCACAAGTTGTATTGTCTGCCCGAAACGCAGGGTAAAGGCTATGGCAAGGTGCTGATAAACGAAGTAGCCAGCGAAACGCTAAAGGCCGGCAAGCACCTGCTGGACCTGAATGTGAACCGTTACAATAAAGCCAAAACTTTTTATGAGAAGATGGGGTTTAAAGTGATCTATGAGGAGGATATTCCCATCGGACCGTATTTTATGAACGATTATGTAATGCGTAAAAACTTAAACGCCTCATCCTAAAAATCAGCATAATGAATAAAAGCTTATTAACCTTATTCGCGGTGGCAGCGCTGGGCTTTTCGGCTCTCGGACAAACACCGCAGATCATCCCTCAGCCTGTAATCATGAAAATGCATACAGGCAGATTCAAACTCAATAAACTGACCAAAGTTGTTGTTCCGGCAGGGGATGCAGAAACCCGTAAAGTGGGCGAATTGCTGGCGGGGATGCTGGGTGGCCCTACAGGGTACCCGGTAACGGTATCAACCGTGGCAAAGCCGGCTAATGTTATCCGCTTAAAGTTGAATAAGGTTGCTGATCCGCTGATCGGTGAGGAAGGCTATACGCTGAAATCAACGGCAACGTCGGTAACCATTACGGCAAATAACGATAAAGGATTATTTTACGGTATACAAACGCTGATGCAGCTACTGCCGCCGGATATTGAATCGAAACAGAAGATAACCGGCAGCTGGATAATCCCGGCGGTGGATATTACCGACTACCCGCGTTTCGGAAGGCACGGTTTAATGCTGGATATGAGCCGTCATTTATTATCCAAACAGGTGGTGAAGAAATATAAAGAAGAGATGGTGAAGTAAAAATACA
>JBQCIS010000042.1:0-3851 GCA_051953515.1 Mucilaginibacter sp. | reverse complement strand
TTTGTTCAAATGCTCTATAATGTTGGTAAGGTCGGCATCTACCGTGGCCCATGCATGCAGGCTGGCCTGGAAATTAGCCATCAGCAACGCGGCAGCAATCCCCTTGCCTGATACATCGGCAATGCACCACATAAATTCGTGTTCGTTTATGCGGATAAAATCAAAATAATCTCCCCCGATATTTTGGTGCGGCAGATAGCGGGCATCAATTTCAACACTTTCATCGCGGTGGATACGGGTGGGTACCAGCATATTTTGCACCTCTTCGGCAAGTTCCATTTCGCGCTGAAAACGTTCAGACTGCAAGCGTTCCCTAAACAATCTCTTATTTTCCAACGCTACCAATACCACGTTAATAAGCGTTTGAATAAAGTTAAGGTCATTGCCCAGCATTTCGCTGCTGCTTTTAAATTCGCCAATCAGCGCAAAGGCAATAGGTTTGCTTTTATGGTAAAACGGAATAAAATAATCGTAGTTGTTTAGTACAGAGTTTCCCTGGCGGGTGAGTTCGGTAACTCCTTTATGTTTGCTGAGCGATTGGCAGGCACGGTGCAACACACTGATGCTTTCGTAATTGCCCCCGTATTTGGAGATGCAGATAAAGTTTTCTTCTTCCTCTATCAGAAACCTGAAACGACCAATTTGCAGATAATTCTGCAAAATAACTTCCAGCATTTGTATCAATACGGGAGTAGCGGTGTTTTTATTAATGGCACGCGTAACCTCCAGTAATGAATTTAATTCAGATTGCCGTTTAAGCAATAAACGTATCAGTTCGTCTTCGCCGGAACTGTTAGCCATTGTTATAGTTAATTTATTAAGGTTGCCCTAAAATAAAACAAATATCTTATAAATAAAGGGCCCGATTGGGCTTTTATACTCTGCGACTGGAGATTTATTGGCTTCTATGCAATTAAAGTAACAAATAATTTACCTTACTGTTCTACCTTTCCACACATATTTGCGCGTATTGCCAATTATACCCACATAAAACATATACAAAATATGAATCGGCGATAATATAACGAGTAACCCCACCAGCCACGGCCGCTTAAAAAAACTATTTACAGGCAGCAGGAATACGGTTTCAAATATAATTTTTATAATTAATTGTATTAAAAACAGTTTAAAAAAATGCGCGCCTAAAATGCACAAAAAGGCATTCGCCAGCAGTACAACGTTAAACAGCCATATACCTACAGCTAAAGCTACTATGCGTTTATCTTTGTATTTGGTTGATTTTGAAGCCCATCTGCGGCGCTGATTCAAAAATTCGTCCAACGTATGTTTGGCGTGGGTATAAACTATTGCATCTCTCGATTTAAGAAAACCTATCCTGCCCTGATATTTTTGGGCTACCTTTTGCAACAGTAATTCATCGTCGCCAGAGGCCAGGTCATCTATCCCCTTAAAACCTCCTACCTCGTAAAACACGTCTTTACGGTAAGCAAAGTTTGCCCCATTGCAGGTTGATGCATAGTTATTGCCTATATAAGATGCGCCGACAGCCACGAGATACGAAAACTCTAATGTTTGCAAACGCTCAAAAAGCGAGCGCTCCTCAAAATAGGTTACCGGGGATGAGATCATCACCAGGTCGCCGCTTTCGTAATAGTTAATGATAGACGACAACCATTTCGGCCCCATTCGGCAGTCGGCATCTGTAGCCACCATAAAATCGCCGCTTGATACGTCTATGGCAGTAGCGATAGCTTTCTTTTTATATGAGTTGAGTGCTTTATCTACCTTCAATTGCATCAGTTTCACACCCTGTGATGCATAGCTCGCAATAATCTCGGAAGTGCGGTCGGTTGAATGGTCATCAACTATGATGATCTCGGTAAGATGTTTAGGATAATCCTGTGCCAGCAGGTCGTTTATGGTCAGCGCAATCTTTTCCTCCTCATTACGGGCGGCGATGAGTACAGTAACTTTTGTTTTGAAACCGGCGGCCGACCTTTTGGGCGGGCGTTTAAGCCTTGCCCATCCGGTTATGAGGTAGAGCATTACCAGCACATAAAGGCCGGTGAGCAGCAGGGTGATAATGCTATGAATTTCGGTCAAAGAATTTTAGATTAAATACGAAAACGGAGCCTAAAATAGCAGGAATAATTAAATTAATAAGCCAAATAGATGAAACTGCCGCCATTACAGCCAGTTGCTGGCCGGTAATGTAGCTGAAAAGATAGGCAGCCGTACCGTTACGTACGCCAATATCAAGCAGATCAAGCGAGGGCAGGGCCGACTGTACAAAGAACAGGATAAATACCATCAGCATCATCTGCACGGCCGAAATATCCGGTATCAGCAAGTGAATGACAAGATAGTACTGAAATGAAAACACCGAATATCGCGCCAGGCAAAAAAGCATTACCTTAATGAGCTCAGGCTTTTTGTACCGCGCCATAATATCAAAAAAGCGATGGTACTTTTTTACGTAGGGTATCTTATCCAAAATGTTCACCACCCACACAATATGAAAATATACAATGGCGATGAAAACCGTAAATGCCGTTGCCCCGGCAAGTACCCCGAAATAAATAAGCGGTTTCAGGTGCAAAAAGGTATTCACAAACCACACCAGCGAAGCCAGGCCCACCACATTGGTAATCACGTTTTGCCCGTAAGCTCCAACCGCCATGGCAAATACGCCGTAAACTCTTTTACGGTTGGGTAGAAAAAGCACCCGACCGGCATATTCGCCTAAGCGGTTTGGGGTAAAAATGGCCCAGGTTAACCCGCAAAAAACCGCCTCAGTTGCTTGCCAGGCAGACATGGGCTGAAAATCGCGTGTGAGGTATTTCCACTTCAACGATTCCAGCACCCAATTCACTATCATTAGCAAAATCACAAATGACATGGTAACCATCACTTTCTGATGATCGATATGCGCTATAAGGTTTTCGAAATTTTTAAGCCGGTCGCCTTTTTCCAGGTATTGGTGATAGATAAAAACAAAGGCTAAAACCAGTACTGCGGCTTTAATTATGTATGAAAACAGTTTTTTTGCAGTTTTTGCGAGCAAGGGTATTTTTTATGCAATGATACGTATTTATTAGTCGATAGACCATAGTCCATGGACGATAGCCATTTTTGCCATGGTCTATGGACTATCCACCCTCAACGCAGCCTCTCCTTATAAAAGGCAATCGTATATTTATAAGCTTCGGCAGCTGCGGCCGAATTACTGTTGGGGCTACTTGGGTTTGCAAAAGCATGGTTGGCATCAAAACGGTGCAGGTACAGTTTTTTGCCGGCGGCTTTCATATCTTCGGCAAACTTGCTTACCACCTTCGGGTTTATCCATTGATCCAGGTTACCGAAGTTGCCCAATACATCGCAATGCAATGTTTTTAGTTTATTTACATCCTGCTCGGGCATGCCATAATACATTACACAAGCCACGGCCTGCTTACCGGCTAATAAAGCTGCCTGTAAGCTCCAACCGCCGCCAAAGCACCAGCCCTGCGTAGCTATATGCGCTTCCGGGCCGGCATAGGCAATAGCGCCTTTTATAATGGCCTGTGCACGATCTTCTTTCACAGCCTGCATCAGCTTGCCTGCCTCGGCACGGTCGTCGGTTGATTTACCGTCGTACAAGTCAAGGTCAATGATGTTTACATCGCCCAGGTCGTTATATATCTGCTCCGATTCCTTCTTTACATAATCATTCAAGCCAAAATATTCATGAATAACCAGTATGTAATTATGGGTAGGCCTTTTTGCCTTGAACTCGAACGCATCTGCCGTTTTGCCGTCGGGCGTATGGTAAGTGATCGCCTTGCCAATATTAGTTTGAAAATGGAAAGGTTTCGGCTTATCGTGCGACATTACAAACTTTTTGTTTGATG
>JBQCIS010000041.1:0-5970 GCA_051953515.1 Mucilaginibacter sp. | reverse complement strand
TGCTTTAAAGATCAGCCCGTTACATATACAATAGTAGATAAAACTATAGTTATCCAAAAAAAGGAAGAGCAGCCTGTTATAAACCCCCAGGTAAGCCAAGCCATAACCGGTATAGTAACCGACGAAAAAGGCCAACCGATGCCTGGTGTTACTATTAAAGTTAAAGGAACTAATATTGCTGTATCCTCTTCAACAGACGGACGCTTTTCAATCCGTATCCCTAATAGTAATGCTATCCTGGTATTTTCATTTATAGGTTACGCAACCCAGGAAGTTCCTGTAAGCGGGGGGCAACCAATAACCATTAAAATGCAGCCACAGGTGAACTCGCTGACGGATTTGGTAGTAGTGGGTTATCATGAAGTAAAACAACGCACAACAACCGCGGCCATTACCGTAATATCAGGCAAAGATATTGAGGACTTGCCAACCCCCAGCTTTACACAAGCCTTACAGGGTAAAGTAACTGGTGTAAACATCCAGAATTATAGCGGGCAGCCGGGAGTACGCAATACGTTCTCTGTACGCGGCAATTCGGCGCTTTCCACAAATCTGTCTGAAGCGAATGCCTTAAGCACTCCCCTGTTTATTATTGATGGCGTACCTACCAACATTACCGACCTTGGCAATTATGATAACACCCAGACCGATGTACTTGCCGGCATTAATATTAATGATATTTAAAGTATACAAATAGAAAAAGACGCAGCCGCCACTGCAATATGGGGTTCGCGCGGTGCAAACGGTGTGGTTGTAATAAAAACCAAACGAGGACGCGCAGGCAAACCACAGGTAGATTTTAATATTTATGGCGGCTTTTCTGATCAGCCCCGTTTAATGGAAACGGCTACAGGCTCTTTTGAAAGAAACCAGAAGATAGATTTCCTGACCACACAGGGAGGGGTTAAATCCATATCCTCATTACCTCAGATGCTCACCGACAGCTTAAACCCGGCATTTAACAATGCGTCTAACTGGCAAAGCTATTTCTATCGTAAAGCAACAATCTACAATGTTGATTTATCTGTAGCGGGCGCAACCCAACCAACTGAAAATCACACAAATGAGATAAATTACCGCCTTAGTTTAAACGATTATAACGAGCAGGGCGTATTATTCGGAACCGGACTAAAAAGGTATACCTTCCGTACAAATGTTGACTACACCATCACACCCAAATTAGGTGCCGAAGTTAATATCAGTCTTTCACGTGTGGACAGGCAGCCTGGTTTAGGGAATGATCCGCATACCATTAACCCTTTGTCTGGCTTTAATCAGCCAAGTTCGTTATATTATGTAAATGCAACCGACATTGCCCGGTACAAAGGGCAATATAGCGGGCTTCGAAATCAGGACCGGAATGACCTCGTGACCGGCTTCTTGGGGCTGCATTACCAAATATTACCTGGATTGACTTATAAGGTGGAAGGCTCTGTAAGCGGCAACCTCGATGACAATAGCTTTAGTTCGCCAAGTGTTTTATCAGCGCAGGGAATAGCTACTTCTTATGAGAATAACAGCAATTACGTATCAACAAATATTAACAACGTATTATCGTACACAAAAAGCATCGGTTCTGACCACCATATCAGCGCATTAGTTTTACAAAACTTTCAACGTGATGTGGTAAACAGCATGAACGTTTATGGCGATAATGTTCCTGATGATAACATCAAAGTAGTACAGGGTGTACCGCAATCAAGTTTAACGGCTTCTACAGATCAGCAGGCATCTTCACTTTTGTCGTACGCAACACAAGTGCATTATGATTATAAAGAGAAATATTTGCTGGATGCCACTATGCGTGCAGATGCTTCATCCCGTTTTGGCGCTAATCACAAGTGGGGATATTTTCCTTCTGTCAGCGTAGGTTATATTCTTTCAGACGAAGATTATTTAAAATCAGTTAACTGGATCTCTTTACTGAAAGTAAGAGCAAGTTACGGCGTTAACGGCGATCAGCCATCAAGCTTCTATGCTCCTTACAATACTTATAACCTTACACAAGGCTATTACAACGGAGTTGCCATGGGTAGCCCAAATTTCAATTCAGGCAATGGCGTAACTGATAAGAACCTTACCTGGGAGCCAACCAAACAGCTTGATATAGGCCTGGACGCGAATTTGCTAAAGGACCGCATAGATATTACCATAGATTACTACAACAAGACGCAAAGCAGTAAATATTACACCTTTCCGCTGGCCTTTTATACCGGTTATACGCAACAAACCTCCAACTCAGGCCTATCTGTGGGCAACTCAGGGTTCGAAGTGAATATAAACACCCATAATCTTCCGCGAACAAGCAAGTTTCAATGGACAACCAATCTTAACTTTTCATACAATAACAACAAGATCCTGAGCCTGCCAAATGGCAACCGGACAATATACGCAACGTATGTTGACCCTAATAGCGGCTTAGGCATCAACTATATTTTCCAGGTTGGGAAACCATTGTACATACTCAATCAGATGATCTATCAGGGTGTTTATAATTCAACATCACAAATACCTGTTAATCCATACACCGGCCAGGTGCTTACCTACTTTAAAACATATTATCCGGTTAAACCGGGCTACCCTGTATGGAAAGATGTTAACGGCGATTACGATGTGTGGAGCGATGAAGATACCGGCAACGCCCAGGGTGACTTACTACCGACAGCCGACCCTAACCCGAAAATAACCGGTGGGTTTACCAACAATTTCAGCTACAAGAGCTGGTCGTTGTCAATCGGTACTTCCTTTACCTTAAAGAGGGATATTATCAACAGCCTCGAATCTAACCAGTTTAATAACTGGGCAAGCGGCATGTACAATTTCACCAATTCAGGCATACCGGACCTCTCTAAACTGGGATTCTGGAACCCGGCATTGGCAGCAGCAAATCCGAACGGATATTCTGCCAAATTTCCGGCACTGAACCCAACCGGCGCATATTTCTATCAGTTCTTCCCTTTTTCAACCATGTTTAATGAGGATGGCGCTTATTTCAAGATAAACTATATCTCACTGGGGTATAAGCTCCCGAAAAAAATTCTTGAAACATTGGGGATAACCGGCTGCCGTTTCTATGCAACACTGGATAATGTGTACACTTTCCAAAAAGCGAATGTACCTGATGCTGAACAAGTAAACCCATTTGGTATATATGACGGGGCCACATATCCCATCCCTCGGAAATTAACATTAGGTGTCAATGTTCAGTTCTAATTAATTCAACGAAAGAAAAACATGAAAACATTCATAAATAAATATACTGTTATCATATTTCTGCTGAGTACAGGACTATTTGCCTCCTGCAAGAAATATATTAACGAGGCCCCGATAGACGCGCCAACAGACGCCAGTTTCTGGACCAGCGAACGCGCCGCTCAAAGTGGCTTAGCCGGAGCTTATGGCTTGCTGCGCACAGCTTTGACCACTGACCATCTCTATTTTATATTCGGTGATGCCACCGCGAACGAGTTTAGCAACTATAACGATTGGACATTAGCAGATCTAAGCTCAAACAACCGGTGGAACTTTAACTATGTGCCTTATAATGAATATGCACTGCATAACTGGACAAATTTTTACCAGGTTATAAGCCAGTGTAATTTAATTATAAGCAAGGTTAACGGTATACCTAACGCCAATTTTACCGACGATCCGGTTGCAACCAAGAAACAGATAATAGGCGAAGCCTATTTTATAAGGGCTTACTGTTATTACTACCTGACAGAAGCGTGGGGACAGCCGGTTATTGTAACCCAGGCGTACACCGACCCGATACATGCCCAACCCGTGCCCCGCAGTGCCGATGCAGACGGATATAACCAGGTAGTAAGTGACCTGAAAACGAGCATCAGTCTTTTGCAGTATGGCTATAATAATTCTGCAAATGTAGCTGTGCAGGCCAATAAGGGTGCGGCCTTCGCCTTGCTTTCAAAAGCATACATGTGGCAAAAGCAATATCAGCTGGCATCAAGCGCAGCAGACAGTGTTATTCAAAACGGCCAGTATGCGCTGGAAAGCGGTGCAAATTATGCGCACATATTCCAGGGACATGATCAGGAAAGCATTTTTGAAATGAACATGTTGTATTCGCCTAACCAGAACGAAGCACAAAGCGGTACCAATGGAGGGGCTTTTGGAATATTCTTATCAGACCCGCTTGTTAATGGCAAATCTGGTGATGACTGGCAAGTGAACCTTGACGTTGTAAATAATCTTTTTGATACAACCTCAACCCAGGATGTTCGCCTGAAATCGACATTCTATGGTTTGCAAAGCAGCAATCCTATGATGGTTAAATATGCAAATGTTGTATATCAGAACCCCGCGCAAAAAACAATACCATACGTAAGTAATAACCTTGTATTACTTCGTTTAGCTGATATTTTGCTTATAAAAGCCGAAGCGCTGGCGAACCTCGGACAACTGGGCTCAAGTGCCATGTATTTAAATATGGTTCGCCAAAGGGCGGGCGCCTCATCTTATGTACCAGGCACTCAACAAGACCTTATTTATACCATTATGGATGAAAGGGGAAGGGAATTGTATGGCGAAGGACAGTGGTTCTTTGATCTTGTGCGAACTGGATTGATTGACGATGTTAATTATGATAATTCTGTAGAAGGTTACATCCCATCAAGGGTTAACGGCAAAGGGTGCCAATGGCCGCTCGATTTAAGAACGCTTTTACCACAAGATCCGCTGCTAACTCAAAACCCTTGGTGGGCCGCTCAATAATTAAGTGTGATTGACTTAAATATAAAAACATGAAAAATATAACTAAACTCATTATAGTTTTTGTGATAGCCAGCTGCATGTTGGCTGCCTGCAAAAAAGACAATTATATAATTGGCGGCCAGTTGGAAAGCACTACAACGCCTCTTACTACCTATGATTATTTGAAGAACAACCGGTTTAAAATGTTTGATACGTTACTAATGCTGGTAGATAAGGCAGGGTTAAAGGAGGTAGTTAACCAGCAGGGAATAACATTTTATGCGCCGACAGATTTTGCAATCAATAATTATCTTCAAAAAAAATCATTAGAGGCGCAAAGGGTTAACCCATTTGCCAAGTACACAGTAGATACATTGATCAAATATGACCTGGCAAAGTTCAAGGATTCGCTCAATGCATATATCATTCCGCAAAAGGTGGTTTATAGCTCACTTACCCAGAGTGGTGTTGTTTTTAATACTGCAAAACAAGGTAGCCAGGCCGGAGTATCTTACGAAACGACTTACGACCCTTATTTAGGCTATACTTCTGCAATAAGCACCGCGCCAAAAGTTGAATACTACACCTTTATAAAAGGTAAACTACCTTCAGTGGTAGTCGCATCTTCCATTCCGGATACAGTTGGGGTACGTATATTATGCCAAACATCCGGCCTAACTACCTCAACCGGTCAGCTTAATGTGCTCAGCAATTCACATGTTTTATTCTTTAAACAGTAACCATCATGAAACGCAGATTATTTTTCTATATAACACCGTTCATTGTACTATTAGCGGCTATTTATTCGTGCAAAAAGACTGCTAATGGCTTTTTAAGTCCATATATCCATTATGAACAGGACCCTATCAAGATACCCAAAGGACGGGCCTTTCTTAGCGCCGGCTTGAATGCCGATGGCACTTCGCTGCCTTTTTCGGTAAAAGTTGTTCACTATTATAACAAGGCAACCGGTGCCGTTGTGGATACCATGTTTGCCCATACTTTTCCGGTACAAATATGGACAGGTTTATATAATCCTAAAACAGATACCACGTTAAAGCTTATCGAGGCTAAACTTAAAACGGTAAATATACCAGGGATAGCAATAAACCCGGCGAGTGGCCAGATAGTAGCCAATTTTGGCGCACTGAAACTACCGGCGGGCGAATATCAGTTCGATTTGCAGATAACCAATGAAACGGGGACACGGTTCTATCCCAAGATCGGAGATTTCATATTAAAAGACACTTCTACATA
>JBQCIS010000040.1:0-15809 GCA_051953515.1 Mucilaginibacter sp. | reverse complement strand
CCAGGCAAAATGCCGAACGGAATGGATAAGCAGCTCCGCTTTTGCCATCCTTATCTTTACCGGTAAGGAAGTTGCCGCTATAGAACTGGATACCAGGCTGATCGGTAAATACCTGCATCTGGATACCTGTTTCAGGGCTTTTTACGGTTACAGACGGGCTGGTTAACGATGGAGCATCTAAAACAAAGTTGTGGTCATATCCTTTGCCATTTTTTAACTGGTCGTCTGCTTTGCCGATATCTGCGCCAATTTTTTTCTCTTTGGTAAAATCAAACGGTGTACCTGCTACAGGCTGTAACTGTCCGGTTGGGATTAATGTAGTATCTATCGGGGTAAAGCGTTGCGCATTTATGGTAAGCACATGATCTAAAATAGTAGCGCTACCGGCACCGCTCAGGTTGAAATAAGCATGGTTGGTTAGGTTAACAACAGTGGGCTTTAACGTTGTAGCTGTATACTCAATTTTTACGCCGTTATCTGCAGTTAAAGAATAAACCACCTTAACATCCAGGTCGCCGGGATAACCAGCTTCGCCATCTTTTGAGTGATAGGTAAGCTCCAATGTTTTTGCATCAACCTGTTTTGCATCCCATACCTTTGAGAAGAAACCGTCGAAACCACCGTGCAAGCTATTTTGGCCATCGTTAATTTGCAGTGTGTAAGTTTTGCCATCAAGCGTGAATTTACCTTTGGCAATACGGTTGCCGTAACGACCGATCAATGCGCCAAAATATGGTTCCTTTGGTTTGCGGTAGGTGTCCAATTTATCATAGCCCAATACAACGTCTACAGGCTTTCCGTTTTTATCATCAGTTATAAGACTAACAATGCGGCCACCATAATTGGTTACAGCCAGTTGCATGTTGTTATTTTTCAACACATAAAGTTTAACCGCCTTACCATCAACCTTGCTCGAAAAGTTGGCGCTATCAGGAATACGGGCGGCTGGCGCACTGTCTTGTTTAGTATTTAAACTATCCATTGAATTTTTGTGGTTTGAATTTCCCATGCAGGCATACAGGAACGGAATTGCCGCGCACACGGGGACAATGAGATTTTTGAAAAGTACCTTGTTCATAAGAGAGAGAATAATTGGTTTATTGCTCCGGCAACAATATGTGCCGATTAAAGGCTAAGGTATAAACTTTTTATTTAATTGTATATAGAACAATTAAAAAATTTTAAATGTCTATTTCACAGGCAATACAACACATAATTTCAGAATAAAAACTTCACCAAGAGCAAACCTATCCGCTATATCTTATTATACATTAAGTTAAAAATCAATCATTAGTGTAATTATATGCCTAAAACACCTTTATTGCTTCCCGCTTAATACCTCACCTATTACAATGCCACCATACCGGTATAATTTTTTGTAAATAAAATTTCATTATTTAAAAATTTAAGTGTTACTTCGACACTAATTTAACCAATTAACATAAGTTTCTTTCGCAGGTGATGAATGACGACAAATTGCTACGGGATTATTGAACCGGAACACTCAAACGTTAAAGCAAAACCAGCGGCAGAAAAACAGAAACACACTAAAAAACAAATTATAAGCTATCAAACTATTTTATGAGCAAGTTAAGCCTGGCAGACTACATGGTGTTTTTAATATACTTCATCATTGTAGCAATTTATGGCGTATGGGTTTACCGCAGGAAACGCAGCCCGAACGCATCATCCAAAGACTATTTCCTGGCCGAAGGGTCGCTTACCTGGTGGGCCATCGGCTCGTCCATTATCGCATCCAACATCTCTGCCGAACAGATGATCGGCATGAGCGGATCTGGTTTTAAAATGGGGCTTGCCATCTCTACCTACGAGTGGATGGGCGCTTTCACCCTTGTTATTGTAGGTGTATTCTTCCTGCCGGTTTACCTCCGCAACAAGATATTCACCATGCCGCAGTTTCTGCACGAGCGCTATAACAGTACTGTAGCAATGATCATGGCCATATTCTGGTTATTACTCTATATTATCGTAAACCTGATGTCGATATTGTATCTGGGTGCATTGGCTCTCAGTGGTATATCGGGGCTTAATATATACATCTGCATTATTTTCCTCGCTGTGTTTGCTATTATCATTACACTCGGCGGCATGAAGGTGATCGGTTACACCGATGTTATACAGGTATTCTTCCTTATCCTGGGTGGATTGGTAGCAACCTACCTTGCATTAACTCTGCTAAGTGAAAAATCTAACACAACAGGCTTTTTAAACGGCTTTGCGATAATGAAACGGGAGGCAGCCGACCACTTCCACATGATATTTAAGAAGGATAACCCCAACTATCTCGATCTGCCTGGCCTTACCGTACTTATCGGCGGTATGTGGATCGTTAACCTCAACTATTTTGGCTGTAACCAGTACATTACCCAGCGCGCCCTCGGCGCCGACCTGAAAACGGCAAGAAGTGGTTTATTATTCGGTGCATTTTTAAAATTGCTGATGCCGCTTATTGTTGTTATTCCGGGTATTGCGGCCTATGTATTATATCAGAAAGGCATGTTCCACCACGAGATGTTAAGCTCTAAAGGCGTACTGGATGTAAACAAGGCCTACCCTGCCCTGCTTGACCTGTTACCTACCGGCTTAAAAGGTTTATCATTTGCAGCGCTTACAGCAGCTATAGTGGCATCGCTGGCCGGTAAAGCAAATAGTATAGCCACCATATTTACACTTGACATATATAAAAAGGCCATCAATCCGGCCGCATCAGAGCGTTTGTGCGTAAACCTGGGCAAAATATCTGTTGTAGTGGCTATGGCTCTTGGCGTAATTATATCCGTTGTGATCGGCGACGACCTGATGGGCGAAGGCAAACAAGGCTTTCAGTACATACAGGAGTATACAGGTTTCGTTTCTCCGGGTATCCTGGCTATGTTCCTGCTGGGCTTTTTCTGGAAGAAAGCTACCTCAAACGCCGCATTATTCTCAACCATTGGCGGTTTTGGATTTTCAGTGCTTTTAAAATCACTTCCGCACTTAATGGATCTGTCGTTCCTTGCTCCTTTCGGATTTTCAAAACTAAACGGCGATGGCTTATACGAAATCCCTTTCCTCGACAGGATGGGTATTGTGTTTGTATTGTGCGTTATCGGCATGTACATTATCTCGATGATAGAAAATGCAAAAGGCGATAAAACACACGGATTGGAAGTAAATCCGGCTATGTTTAAAACTACAAGGGCATTCGCTGCCGGCGCTTTGCTGGTTGGTGGTATCCTGGTAGCGCTGTATTCTATTTTCTGGTAGACAAATCTGTCATCAGGCAAAAAAAAGTCAGGTTTGGAGTTTCCAAACCTGACTTTTTTTGTATCGTACACAACTATCAAATCAAATTCTCGCGCTCCAGAAACTTCACGATATTGTCGGGCGCTGTCATTAAAAACGTGTGCATTCCTAATACCCGTGCTGTTTCCAGGTGTTGGGGGCTATCATCTATAAAAAGCGTCTCTTGCGGCTTCAGGCTGTTTTCAGTTAGTACCTGCTCAAATATTGCAGCTTCGGGTTTACGCTTACCCACTATATGCGAATAATAAACCTTCTCGAACAATTCATCGTTGCTGTCATGACCAAAAGTCCTCTTATTATAGTCATTAAAAAAAATTTCATGAATAGCGTTGGTATTGCTCAATAAAAACGTGCGGTACCTGCCCTTCAACTTTTTTAAAACATCGACATATTCTGCTGGCGTATCCAAAAATATGCTATTCCAGGCATCATCTATCTGCTGATCGGTTAGCTCAGGTTTGTTGGTTAGCTCACGAAGGCGGTCGCGAAAGCCTGCATTGCTAATCTCGCCACGATCGAGCAGATCAAAGACTTCGTCCTGCTTGCGGTGCCCGTAAAAATCCTCAACGTTCTGTACGCCAAGATCCCTGAAAGCCTGTTGCACTTTTTTGAAGTCGATATTAAAGATCACGTTACCGTAATCGAAGATGATATTTTTTATATTTTTCATAATAGCTTGGTAATTCCGGCACAAATATGTAATATTGCGCCTCGAAAATAAAGAAATATTTTCCGCGCCTATAGCTCAGTCGGTTAGAGTAGAAGACTCATAATCTTTTGGTCCCTGGTTCGAGCCCAGGTGGGCGCACAAGGTTTGATATTAATGCAAAGCCGGAACCGGCGGGGAAAGATTTCTCCGCCGGTTTTTTTTGTTATGCTATGCCGATTTTTGAGACAAAATCGACTCGTAATATTCAAGTATTACTTTTACAATTCTAAAGCATGTCCTATAGCTAATCTGCCCATCTCTTCAATAAATTTCAATAATATTTCAGCTTCTTCAAGAGTAACAGTTGTGCCATGTTTTGCTAAAATTTTCACTGTTCTTTCTGGCGTCAATTTCTTTTTCAATGGTTCCATATGGATTCTTTTAGTAATGAAAAACAAACTTATAATGCCAAAACGGTAATGATTTATTCCACCGCTTTAACTTGTACTATTTTTTAACACGATTCATTTCTATGGCTTTAAATTTCTATTTTTTGAAACGGTTTTTTCTCTTAAGTGTAATAATTTATAGATTGAATTTGAATAACTAATAAAATTTATAATTTTATCACGCTTTTATCACTTAAATACTGCACTATGCTAATTCGTTTCGTTGTATCCAACTTTCTGTCCTTCGACGAAGAACAGGAATTCAAAATGATTGCTGGGAGTTTGAAGACCCATAAAGAACATGTTTATCATTTGCCCAAATTGAATGTTTTAAAAGCCGCAGCAATATATGGTGCCAATGGTGCAGGTAAATCGAATTTGGTAAAAGCAATTGAGTTTTTATCTGATCTTATTGACAGCGGAACCCTCACCAGATCAATTAATGACAAAAAATTTAAACTGAATCCCAAGAACAAAGACTTGCCATCGACTTTTGAGGTAGAGTTTTTTAAGGACAAAAAAACGTATTCTTATGGCCTGATTATCAATAACATGACTATAGAAGAAGAATGGCTTGTTGAAACTGATGTAGAAAAGGATGACAAATTAATTTTTGAACGCAAACTAAATAAACACCAGAAAACAGTTATCACAGTTGCAGATAAATATTCAAAAACCCAAAAGGAGAAATACTTAATTGAATTGATGGAAGAAAGTTTGTTAAAGCAAAATGAACTATTAGTGAGCAAATCAGAAAACTTCAGAATCAAAGAGATTGATACATTGAAAGCTTGGAATAGCAATGTATCTCTGATTTTTCCAGGTAGCAAATTCATGCATCTGGTTCATTCATTAGCAACCTCTGAAGCCTTTAAGACTTTTTCCAATGAGTTACTTCAGACATTCGATACTGGTGTCATGGGGATTGATACCGAGGAAATTGATTTTGACAAATTTATCGCACCTATGCCTGAAGAGGATAAAGGCGATCTTCTAAACGGATTACAAAAGGATACCGCCGCTTTGGTACAGTCGCCGTATGGCCCCGTATTAGTTTCACCTAAAGACGGTAAATACATTGCAAGAAAGGCCATATCTCGCCATACCGACGTTAATGGCAGACCTATCAATTTCGATTTGGACGAGGAATCTGATGGTACTCAGCGACTCCTCGACTTTGTACCTGCGTTCAGTAATATATTAAACTATGAATCAGTGATTATTGTAGATGAAATTGATCAAAGCTTGCATCCAGTTTTGCTCAAGGCCCTAATCACCAAAATAATGAAGGAAAAAGATACGCGTGGTCAGTTCATTTTTACGACTCATGAGTCTAACTTACTCGACCTCGAAATATTCCGACAGGACGAGATATGGTTTGTCGAAAAAAATAATGCAGCAGGTAGTTCTAATCTTTATTCACTAATGGTATTTAAGCCTCGATATGATCTAGATATAAAAAAAGGTTATTTAAAGGGTCGCTTTGGTGCGATTCCTTTCTTGGCTAATTTACAGGACTTAAATTGGAAGGAGGCTCATGCGTAAAAAAAGAGGATATGATCGTGAAGTTCCTGAAGAGCTTGTTCGGGATTATAAACTTTTTGCCATTGCCTGTGAGGGTGGTAAACGAGAGCCACAGTATTTTAATGTGTTTCGGTATTTGTCCCCTAGATTAACAGTAGATGTGATCGAAGATATTGTTACGGACGAAGAAATGGGTGTGCATTATGAGAATAAATCCGCACCGAAATGGGTGCTTGATCGCGCCGTTCGATATATCGAAAAGGAGGGACTAGCACCAGAAGATGAACTTTGGTTTGTATTGGACAAAGATAGATGGACTAATCAGCAGTTACGAGAGATTCATGAGTATTGTCAGCAGCAACCTAACTGGCACGTCGCAATCAGTAATCCATGTTTTGAGGCTTGGTTATATTTTCATAAAAAATCAAATATCGACATGTCGATATCAAGAACCTGTAATGATTTTAAAAAGGAAATATCAACTTTTGATAAGGGAGGCTATCATCCGCTTCGCTTCATACCTCATATCAAAGATGCCATCATTACCTCGGAGCATGCAGACGATAATATAGGTTATTTTATGCCGGGTTTTAAGAAAACCAAAATGTACGAACTCGCCAAAAGCGTGATGAGTTTTGTCGGAGAAAATGATTTTGAACGCTTCCTGACAATCACATTACCCGGACTTGTTCAAGCTGAACAAGCACGAATCAAAGCATCAATTCAGCGAAAAAACAAGTAATTTAGTATTTACCTATCTTTTGGTGCAGAGGTTGCCAATTAAGGATCGCTAAAATCCTTTAGGAAATTAGCAAAGAGCCGCATATCATCTAAAAAATGGTGCGTAAGTTGCACATTTTGGCGCACAAGTTAGACCACATGGTTTTTTTATCAAAACCTTTTACAGGTAGGTCAAAACAAAACGCCTGATTTCCCACAAGGAATCAGGCGTTTTTTATTCACTTTACTCAACGTATTACATCATTATAATATATTTAATGATGTAACATTAATAATAATAATTACTAATAAACAGCATGCTGCGGAGAAAGGGTCGTACCCCAGATTTTATATGTTTTATTGGTGGGGCCATTCTCTGTAACATTAATAGCCTCCCGCCATTGATCCCAAACAAGGCCTGTCATTGCCCATGCTGAAACATTAACGTGAGTTGCATCACCAGGCAATGGAATAGTCTGGCTATATGGCGACGTTTTATTCCCTGATTCCCACTTACGTGGTACTTTATGCCCATTTTCATCTGATTCATGCCAGGTAACCTCCCATTTTCCAACATATCCTCCTTCTTGTAATACCTTTACATATCCCGACGGATATTCTATACAGTCTGTTTCAACATAGTCGGTGGTCAGGGGCATCACAGCGAATTTGTGATCTCTTAAAAAATTCACGGTATAGGAAATAGGGTAAGCAGGGTTATTTTTTCCCAATTGAATACCATTAATGATCACCGATTTTACTTTTGAAAAACTATCGCCATTGAAAATTTCACTGCTCACCTTTGCGCCGCCACCCAATACCAGCACTGTGAAAGTTGATCTTTTAGCGACGCTTTCATATTTGGTTTTCGCTTCCGCGTCAAATTCTGCACCACCGCTCGTTACCATTTTCAAAGTATTTTCGGTATCAGATTTACTGGCGCTGCCTTCAGTGTCCATTCTCACCATGATAATCCGGCCGAAATCAACAGATTTAACATAAGCTGCCGGATCATCTTTAGATAGTGATTGTTGTATATCTTCAAGAGTTACGTCATCTGCAAACACATCTGCGGGGCTTTTGGGCAGGTCCAAGGTAACCGTATAATAAATCTGCTTGAACATTGCCACCGTTGTAGATTGGTTGTTGGATTTTTTAAAATCCAGTTTATTCGACAGTTCATTCCCGGCCCACTTTGAACTAAATCCCAATGCTACTGAAAGCTGGTTATTGGAATATGCTTTGGTAACCGAATAATCCACTCTTGCGGCATGGTCGTGCTTTTTTGAGGCAACATTTTCCAGCCAGTAGGTTACCGCGTTATCAATGGCTGTTTGAACTCTCGAATTTGACGGCTGATCAATTTGCATAATACCATTTTGATCCAATCCGGGCAAATCAACCCGTAGTGTAACGGGTGCCCGCTTTAGAGTTAATGCCTCGGGTTTCCCTTCTGCCAGGCTTCTGTTAGCCAATATGAGTGCCCCTGGATATATCACGCCATTTGCCGGGGACAAAATGGACACATTGCTGATCTCCTTCGTTAGCCTTCTTCTGATGTTTGTACAGATAATAACACTGTTTTTGGTTGTTGTACTTTTTCCGGGAAGGGTTTCCGGATGATCACTATCCGTTATGCTCAATAGTGCTCTTGGATCATATTTCAAACCTCTGATGTAATCGTTTATTTTATTTGTTTCCATGATGTAATTGGTTTTAAATGTTTATGGTTTTCGTTATCTCATCTTTATAGGTTAATTAACCTATGATACATGAATGATCTCCGGCCCGAAGTTTCTAACAACTACTGAGGTTGTTCCCGCAGGGAAACCACGCTCAACAGAATATTTCGTGCCGTTATCTAAAAAAACGCTCCTGCCGCCCCTGCCATTACCAAATCCTATGTATACTTCTGTTCTTCGATATAAGTCGGTAATTGCAAGTGCTACAGTAATTTGTTTCGGATTGCCATCAATCCTGAAATCATTGTGCGGATTTATTTGCGTTGGCATAGTTCATAATTTTAAATTTTGTGCCTACTCTGTTCAGTTTTCGGCATCCCTGTTTAATGTTACCATCCGATATAAACGTCATGCTGACCAATATTTCTAACAGTCACCGTTACTATGCGGGAAGTAATTTGGAGACGTCGGTCTTCATGATTCAATTGAGAATCCGGAGCCCCGACCATATTAGAATTATTGTAATATATTGCTGCAACTGATGATGACGCCTTAACGTTTACCTGCGCAATCCTTTTAGCCGCATCTGTATTGACATTAATGGTCCACGACTGACCGGGGTCTATTGTGTGATTTACTGGCATAACTAATAATTAAATTTTCTACACCTACTCTGTTCAGTTTTCGGCATCCCTGTTTGTCATTATGTTTGAAGCTTCATTTGACTACACAAAAATGCACCCGCAAACAGGGCAATACGAGAGCAGAAATGCCTGTTCTGAAAACAGGTATTTCTACGCATGCATTGATTTCAAGAAAAGTTTTTAGCTAATTACGTTATAGATATGCGATTTTACGGCAAATATCACCAGGCCGGCAGTGTTTTTGCACCCGGTTTTTGAAAGCAGGTTGTTCCGGTACCCTTCTACGGTTCGCTGGCTTAAGTATAGTTTTTCTGCTATTTCGGCGTTATTGTATTCCTGGCAAATTAGCACCAGAATCTCTTTTTCCCTTGAAGAAATATCAATAGGAATACCGTCAATACTCGTTATTTTTTGCTTTCTGGATGCCGTATTTTGCATTGCACGCAGCGCATGCATATTAATGTAAAATCCATTATTGTGAACTGTTCTGAGAGCGTTTAACAACTCCTCCTTATCACAGTTCTTTAAAAGATAACCTGACGCGCCAGAATTTATCATGTGTGCAATAAGGCGCTCTTTAGCATGCACAGATAAGATGATGACTTTAATACCCGGATAATGTTTTTGTAGTTGTTCATTTAACACTATCCCATCCATTACGGGCATTTCCATATCTATTAAAGCTATTTGGGGTATTTCCTGCCCTGGTTTGGCTAATGTCTCCAGAAAAACCACACCGTTATCCGCTTCTATCAGTAAGTTAAATTCCGGCGCATTATTAATTAAAGAAGCGATGCCCTGCCTGAAAAGTTGCAGATCGTCTACTATTGCTATCGATATCGGCTGCATTTTATCTTATTTTTTATGTATAGGTAAGTCTATGTCCATCTCAAACCCTTTCCCTGGTTTGCTCCGGATAATATATCCAGCGCCTATACTGTCAAGCCTGCTTTCCATATTTTTAACGCCCATGCCTTTTTTTGTGGTATTCATTTCCGACGACATTCCTTTGCCATCATCCCTGTAAACTATCTTATAAAGATTATCGCTAAGGGAGATATCAATAAAGATATTTTTTGCCTCTGCATGCTTAATCGTATTATTTATCAACTCGGTTATTACCCGGTACAGGCTTAACTGGGCAAAATGCTCCAGTTTTAACTCCTCTGCAGTCCTTCCGACAGAAATATCAACGGCCACTTTACCCCATGTATTTATTTCGGCACAAAAATCATGTATGGCATCACACAGTCCATAAGCATCGCTTAGTATAGGAGAAAGATTATGGGAGATACCCCGCACATTGGTAATAATGCCATCAATGGTATTCTTACATTTTTTGCCAAACTGAATAACAGATAGCCCTTCGATGTTTTCATCGGCAAAATTTTCTATCACTAAACGCAATGAAGAAAGGTTGGCCCCTACCTCGTCGTGCAGATCCATCCCTATACGCTTGCGTTCTTCTTCCTGCGAATTAATAATAGCCTTTAATAAGTCTTTCTGATACTGTATTTCGGCATCTTTTATTTGAAGAAGCCGAAGCTGTAAGTTTTTTTTGTATTTAAAAAATAAAAGTACTATGCCAATAAACAATGAGAAAGAACCGGACATTCCCACTATTACATAAGTGTAAGCATTCATAGTTCTTTCTTTTTAAGATGATAAAAAGCGAATGCGAAAATAAAATACATAAGCATTACCAACGTGGCATGTATATTCCATATAAATTTATATAAATGCTTATCGAAGTGCCGGATAATATAATTTGATGCCCCAAATAACGTAGAAGTGCTACATAAATATAAAAGTAATCCGATGACAATTGTAAAATTAAAATTGGCTTGATTATCTGTGTTGTTATTCAAGTCTTGTATAAGAAAATACAAACAAAACAAGCTTAGTAACATACTTTCTGCAAACCTTGGCAATGTGTTGTATGTAAATATCGAACCTATAAAGCATATATATACAACGGCCAGGAGAGGAAACAAGAAAATCAGAGCTGTTAATGTTTTTTTTATAAATGGTTTTTGGAAAAAACTTTTTATAAGCAAACAAAGTAAGATAAATTCTAAAACGGTATATAAATGCAATCCCGGAAGGTTGTTCATGTTTAACCCTGCAGTAACAGTAGCTATAATATTGAATACAGCAGCAAGTAATAAATAATAAAAGGAAAGCCTCTGCGAGGCTTTCCAATATTTACGGTTAACTAATGCTACACTGATAGGAATAATTATTGTTGAAGGAACAATAATTGACATGTATAGGTGTGCCAACGGCAATAAAATTTAACTTGATTAAAATAAGTCTCTAAACACATCACACATTTTGCTTTAGATGAGAGAAACTATATTATTTTTAAGGTTACGCTAATACAAAGCACTTGTTGTATCACAGTTAGCTGGGCACGGTGTGGTGTAATCAAAAATGGTACTGGTACTACTGCTATCAGTAGTTAATTCTTCCGGCAATTGAAGCATATCTTTCCCATCCTTTGTCACGGGAACAAGAAGCACATGAACATCGCTTTCGGTGGTAGTTGCTATTGTAGGGGTTGGATGACCTTTTGCCAGATAAACGCGTATTGCAACTATGGGGTTTAACACATCTGGTGCATTATTAACAGTATCAATTATTGTTTTAAGTGACGCTAAACTGGTAAGCCCAACTCTGAAACCACGAAATATTTCATTCGGCTCTATATGTTTTAAGTGTTTATTTTCATGCTCATCTACATAAGCATTATATGTTCCTTGATAGTAGTCGCGCCAATTTTTTGTAATGATTTTAGCGTCTGTTAAAGGTATTGATCCTTCAAATTGTTTCATAGTTCTAAAGTTTATAGGATATTTAAATTATTTATTGGCACTAAATTACCTGTTTTTAAATCACTTTTAAGTAAAACGAAAAAACAGAAGAGTGGTTATAATGCTCTATTGGCTTTTTAGAATTGTCCGGATAAGTGTTATAAATAGTTTTATAATACTTACACCAGTTTTCTGTGTGCTCTATCGCATCCTTTAATTGGAATTGTGTTTTTTTTAAATTCTCTCATGATAATCTTTGGTTAAAATTGAACACTAAGTTAACTTTTTGAGAAGAATATCAAAACTGCGATACAACATGCGCAAGGAAAAACGATTATCATACAATTAACTGACAATCAATTATATAATTTATAAAAAGAAGGGTTATTATAAAAGTATCAAACTTGCCAGCCTTTGCAAATCCTTAATAAAATGATTCGAGAAGCACCCAACAAGGCGCACTTCTAATCAAGCACTTACGATGAAAATCTAAGTGCTTTTTTTTTACAAAATAGCCACTAAGCGCTAATCTCAAGCCTATACCCTTTACCACGCACATTAATGATCTTAACATGCAGATCAACCTCCAATTTCTTTCTAAGTTTTGATATAAACATATCCAAACTACGCCCCACAATAACGCCTTCGTCTTCCCATATCTCTTTTTGTAGCCTGCTCCGCTCCACCATCTTGTTTGGAGATTGAGCAAAAATGAGCAACACACGGGTTTCGGTCCCGGTTAGATCTATTTGCTTTCTATTAATAATGAGCCTACGGTTTGTGGCATCAAAAAGTACAGAGCCCAAACTAAAGATGCTTGTATGTTGAATATCAGGCAACTCTTTCACTGGCTTAAAAGATCTGAAAAAAGCGAAACCAATAAATGCTAAAATTGGCAGGCTGCCCAAAATAAATCCGTTCTTCGCAATGCTTTTATCTGCCGGTTTAAATTTAATATCGATGACATAACAGCCTTTGGGTTGCCTTCTTCCTATGCATGGCACATTATTATCTTTTTTGTTATTGGATATTTTATATCCATAGACCACATTGGAGGTGCCACAACTCAGAACGCTGACAATATAATCAGTCGCGAATGGGTCATTAGCCAGCGCACGGTTTATAGTATTTACAAGCGGGCCAGATTGAAAAGTGAGCTCATTTTCAAAACTGATCTGATATTCATTTTTTGTGATCTTTTTTACAGGGAGCACTCTTGATGTACTGTCGCCTGCCTGTAAAAGCAGTTCATGGCCTATCCTGCGGAGTAAAATCTCTCTTTTGGCGATATCAAAATCGTTATCTTCTCCCTTACTAAAAGCCACGCAAATTACAGTGATAAACAGGAGCAGTAGCAATGATAGCAGGTATTCGCGTTTTCCCATCAGGAGGTTTCGGCTATCAAACATAGTGTCAAGATTTTATTTACAAAGTTTACATTTTTATTTACAATCCAAACTCATCGGGCTGTGAGGTGTCAAAGTAGATTTGCTCAATCAAATTTAATAGGATATGAAAAATAAAAGAAATGTTTTGTACGGTCTGGCTATTCTTGTGATTGGCGTAATTTATTTCCCAGTACGGGCTCAGCAGAAGAATGTTAATCATCGCGCCGACTTTTCCGGGGAATGGAGATCAAAAGAGTCCATTGCTATGGGCGGAAATATTGTTTGCTGTTATAATTCGGGTGATCGTATGCTTGCTAAAACAATGAAAATAGCAGAGCAGGCAAATTTTTTATCCGTAGCGGTATCAAGCTCGTTTCCTGGTACAACGCCTGTTGCCGGCCAAGAGAAACTGACCTTCGACGATAAAGCAGGCGAAATTGATTATGGCCAGGGAAGGGAAAAGAAATTTACCGCAAAGTTGTCAGCTGATGGACAAACGATGACCGTTAATTCAATTGTACATCTGATAACTCCCACTCCTTATCATGTAAATGTTCAGCAACAAGATTTTGTTTACATAACAGAGGTTTGGAAATTGAGCAATGATGGCCAGTCTATTACTGTTCAAACCAAAGCAAAATCAACCTTATACAGTGCCGAGCGTTCCTGGAAGACTGTATTCGATAAAGTCCGTTAATACCACTACGATGGAAAGCCCACCACGAACATTAAGGATAAAGAAGTTTTTAAATTGACCATACCGAATGGAGAGAGCCGCGTAATCAGGATTATTTGGTTTGGGAAGCGTAAAGGCAGCTTTCTCATTAAAACTTTATTTTAAGCACATAGGGTTACTAATAGCTTCAAATCATCCGAAAAGTGATTCGATAAGCACCCAGGTGGGCGCACAAGTTTTAAAAGGGCATTTTTGACGAAAAAATGCCCTTTTTATTTTGGAGGGATTTTTTCCGATAGCGGCGCTGACACCGTAAACTTCACAAAGTCGGGACTTACATAATTTGTTGAACTTCACTTAAAAAGTGTCACACTTTTTTGAGCGCTTTTCACGTGGCAATTTTAAGAATTATGGCCTAAGTAACAGTCGTTGTTTATGAACAATTCAAACAAGCAGATGAAACCTACACCGTAAAGATAAAAGTGTTCCAGGATGCTCGTCATTATTTCATCACAATTAAAACAAATGATAAATGACTAATTTCAGATATCAAAATCGCAATTACACTAAACTAAAAGTCATAAACCAATGTTTATCACCCTTACATAATCGATCATTGCTTCATTGATATCGCCATTCATATTTTCATTCGCTGGTTCAAAAGCGAGACTAACTATATGCGAGCCTTTGGTAAGGTGTATTTTTATGGAATTTGTAAAGCCCCATGCAGACCATACATCCTTGCCCCTTTGCGGTAAAACATAAGTGCCTGCAAATTTACCGTCGACATTCAGCGTGCGTATAGCGCATTTGTTTTCGGTATTGATGGGGCCATTGCCATTGGCATAGCGCAGATCAAATGCGTAATAGCCATTTTGCCTGACATCGACCTTGAATTTTAATATTGTGTTTTTATGCTTGCTTACCTCCACAAAACCACTACCGGTGTACCCCTGGTATGGTTTAACGGATGGTGAAGCAAAATCTTCTGCCTGCAAAATTCTAAAATTATTTGATGCCGAAACTGCCACCGGCTCACTGTTAAAGGATGTTACACCTTTTTCATCTATAGAAGCCACCTGGTATTCGGCATAAGTGCCCGGCACAACGGTGTAGTTTGTATTTGTTGTAGTATACAAGTATTTGCCGTCTTTTATAATTCGATAGCCTGTGGCGCCATGTGTTTTAGCCCAGGTTAGTCTGCTTTTAATTAGCGCAACCACTGGCGTTTCGGGGGCCGTGTAATTTGGCTGTAAGTTACTGGTTCCACCTGTTGTGTTATCTGCCAATAAAATCTTGATAATATGTTTTCCTGTTATCGAAGCCGGTATAGATGCGTTAATAACCGGGGCACCATCAATCGTTATGCTTTTAATTTTATTGCCGAAACCAGACAGACTGATATCCAGTAACGCGTTGCGATAGTGATAGTTCGACAAGAGGCGATCGCCGGCCATGGCTTTGGGCACAAAAGGCTCAAAACGCAGGCTGTTCTCGTTATAATGCAGCCCAAAAAGTATTTTGTAAATGATGGCGATATTGCCAGACAAACTCCACAGCATATTGCTTGAGTTGATCTGAGTGCCGGCGTAATCGCCGTCAGCCGCTACAAAGTTTTCCTTATTGGTAAGAAAAAGTGCTCCAGGCCTGTAAACTGCGCTGATTGCTCTGATCAAAGACGCCTCGTTACCTGCTTTTGCAGAAGCCATAGCCCAGTAAGTCTCTACAAAAGGCCAAACGGCATTATTATGATAAGGCAATATGCCCGGAATTTGAGGATAAATGCAGGGTATTCCGTAGTTGGTAACAGGCGTCTTAGCGATAATGGATTGCTGTTGTTGCCTGCTGGCCACATCAAATAGCACCGTAAGCGCTTCGCCAAGAGCTTCAGAGCGCGGCGACAATGAACTATAATTACGACCGTACAGATACTGCCCATAATAACCTGCAGCGGGTAT
>JBQCIS010000039.1:0-2775 GCA_051953515.1 Mucilaginibacter sp. | reverse complement strand
ATGTGCAGCGCGTTCAGGTGATGCTAATACAGCCATGAACAACCTTAATACCCTGTTGAGGAATAGATATGCAAGCG
This sequence comes from Mucilaginibacter sp., assembly GCA_051953515.1. Lineage (GTDB taxonomy): Bacteria > Bacteroidota > Bacteroidia > Sphingobacteriales > Sphingobacteriaceae > Mucilaginibacter. The sequence goes on along the minus strand of JBQCIS010000039.1, from coordinate 2,698 downwards.
GCACGTTTACAAATCTGACTGCTTCCAGCGGAGACGACGCGCTAAATAAGGTCTTAAAGGAGCGTCGCAAAGAGCTGCTATACCGTGGCATTCGCTGGTCCGACCTCAGGAGGCTGAATCAGGAAAGCCGCTTTCAGGTAACGCTCGTTAGAAATGTAAACGGACAAACCTATACGTTACCGCCAAATGACCCAAGGTATGTAGAGTTAATACCGGTGGATGTGATCTCGAATTCAACGATGGCGCAAAACCCGAGATAGTTTCACTCAAAGATTAGAACAAAGCCTGTTTCGATTGCCGCAATATTGCAGCAAAACAGGCTTTGTTTTAATTATTTTTCCCTCAGATAATTATTAAATTATTGACAATGAGACACTTATTAATAACAATATGAATATTAAAAGAAAATTCTTTGCGGTTAGCCTATCAGTCGCAATGATCGCAGCAGGTAGCAAGATGTCGTTTGGTCAGCAGATACCTGTGGATACAGCCCTTTATACGGGCAAGCTAAAAAATGGCCTGACCTATTTTATCCGGCACAACGATATCCCAAAAGGGACCGCTGATTTTTATATCGTTCAAAAGGTTGGTTCAATACTTGAGCTGGACAATCAGCGCGGCCTGGCGCACTTCCTCGAACATGAGGCTTTCAACGGTACCATCCATTTCCCCGGAACATCTCTCATTGACGAAATGGAAAAGAAGGGGATCGTGTTTGGGACCAATATCAATGCTTATACATCGTTCGATCAGACAGTTTATAACCTAACGCATGTGCCGACAAACCGGGAAGGAATCGTCGACACCACCCTATTGATATTGCATGACTGGTCGGGTGGTATAACCAATTACGATAAAGATATTGATGAGGAACGCAAAATCATTCACGAGGAATGGCGTACACGCTCATCGGCCGGTTTAAGGATGATGGAAAAAGATTTCCTGCCGACTTTGCTTGCCGGTACGCCTTATGCACACAGATTGCCTATCGGCAGCATGGACGTTGTGGATAACTTTAAGCCACAGGAACTCAAAGATTATTATAAAAAATGGTACCGTCCGGATCTGCAGGCAATTGTTGTAGTTGGCGACATCGACCCGAAGCTGGTTTTAGCCAAGCTAACCAAGCTTTTCGAGGATATTCCGGCGCCTGTAAATCCTGCAAAACGCGAATATGTATCGGTACCCGATAATACCGAGCCGATTGTAGCCATTTCATCTGATGCGGAACTAACATCACCGGGCGCAACCATATACTGGAAACAACCCGAAGTACCTGTGGAAGAGAAAGCGTCACGCGAGTATTTTAAAAGGGCGATCATCAGCGATATCGTAAGCAATATGATGAGTGAACGCCTTTCGGTGCTGCACAATAAAAAAGGTTCGCCAATTAAAGATGCCATGTCATCCATGGGGACTTATTCGGAATCGCTCAGGCCATCGTGGAATATAGCCATTTCGTCAACCGACACAGGAATGATGAGCGCTTTACGGGCAGTACTCACCGAAGTGGAACGAATGCGCCGTTTTGGATTCAATAAAGACGAATACGAACCGGTTATTAAGAATTTCAATATCTCTAACAACGAATCTGAATATGCTAACCGCAATTCGAGATACACCTTCATGTTTACAAAGGAATACATCGACCAATTCCTTCAAAACAAACCTGCCCCAACGCCGGAATGGAGGTACAATACTACTAAAGAGATACTGGAGAACCTGACGATAGATACGTTGAACTTTTATGCACAACGTTACATAACAAACAAAAACATGGCGTTTGAAATCGCAATGCCGATAAAACCCGGTGTAAAGATACCTACCGTAAAAGAAGTTTCGGCCATATGGGACGAAGTAAGAAAAACTAAGCTAAAACCTTATGTAAAAGAAGCCAAACCGAATGATCTGGTAAAACTTAAAGCACCGAAGCCCGGTAGGGTTACCAAGGTTGAAAAAGATACATCACCTTTTGGCTTTACCAAATGGACGCTTTCAAACGGGGTTAGAGTATGGTTTAAAAAAAGCAACTATGATGAAGCAAACTTAATGATCAATGGCTATAAATCAGGAGGTTATTCATTGGTTAGCCAGGCGGATCTGCCTACAGCAGTTGCTTATAACGACCTGAGCCAACTGTATCCGTTTGAAGGTTTCGACGGTAGAGCAGGTGGCAATTTTATTTTGCGCAGGGACGCTGAGAATATTAATGCAACCGCCATTGTGACCGATGAGGAATTGTTGTTCAAATACATATACCTGCAAATGACGGCATTCAAATCAAAGCCCGAAGCCTTTGATAACTGGAAGAAAGGAAAGCTGGCATCACTGAAGGGCCGCTATCTAAATCCGAGAAATGTTCTTCGCGACACAATAGCTTCAATTTTATGCAATAATAATCCGTGGAGCGTTTCGCTTACAGACTCGGCAACTATTGAAAAAGTAGATTATAATACCGTTAAGCGCCTTCACAGCGAGCGTTTTGGCAATGCCAGCGGGTTCACCTTTGTCATCACAGGCAAAGCTAATGAAGATAGCATAAAACGGTTATCAGAAATATGGCTGGGAGGACTTCCTTCGACAGGAACAGATGAACATATTATCGACCACAATATATATCTCCCGGGCGGAAGTATTAAACGCCACCTGGTTGAAAAGATGAGCACGCCTCGGTCGACAGTGGTTATTGCGTATTCGG
>JBQCIS010000038.1:0-8264 GCA_051953515.1 Mucilaginibacter sp. | reverse complement strand
AGATCAGCTACTTTTTCAGGAAAAAAGCAGTATTGACTCTGCAAGGCAAAAAAACGCTGTAACATTGGCCAACTACAAAATACAACCGCAGGATCTTTTGCAAGTGCGTAACTTACAGAATATTGGATACATAACGGGAGATGGCGGAAGTGGTAGTTCGTCATCTTCAGGGGGGGGTACTCAAGGCGCTTCCGGCGGACAAACTTATCAGGTTGAGGAAGACGGTACTGTTGCACTGCCGGTTATAGGGCATGTGCAGGTGGTTGGGTTAACCCGGATGGAAGCCACAAAAGTGATCGAAGATCTCTATCGAAAAACCTTGTTAAAAGACCCGATAATTGAGTTGAAAATTGTAAACCTTAAGGTTACTTTGCTTGGCGAAGTAAAGGAACAAGGTAATTTCCCACTGGTAAAAGACAGGACTACTTTAGTAGAGATGCTAGGCCAGGCCGGTGGACTTACAGACAAAGCCAACGAACGCAATGTGCAGATTATACGTGGTGATCAGAATAACCCGCAGGTTACCGTTGTAAATTTACGAGACATCAATTCCATAAACGATCCATCGACCATACTGCGAAATGGTGATATTGTTTACGTAGCTCAAAACAAACGTGCTATCCGTGGCGACAAGCTTTCTAATTTTTCTACCATCGTACAGCCGGTGCTTATAATACTAAACACCGCGTTGGTTATTTATACGCTTGCACGGCATTAAAAATTTAAAGGGCCCTAACTTTATCAGCGGACCCTTTAAATTTATCTTGGAAAGAATTGAAATTTACTTATGGCTTTGTATCAAAAAACGAAGCGTTTATTTTTTCCATTGCAAGCGCAGCCGCGCCGATAAGCTGCGCATTCATATCCATTGACGAGAGTTTTACTTCAACATCATTGGTCAGCGCGGGTATACAAAATTCATTAATAGCTTGCTGTATGGGAGCCAGCCATAATTTACCCGCTTGAATGCCTTTGCCGCTCAATACAATAGCATCAGGATTCATGATGTGAATGAGCACCGCTATACCTTGCCCGATGTTGTAACCAGCTTCGGAAATTATGCTGATCGCAAATGCGTCGCCTTTGCTGGCCGCTTCTAAAACTGTGTTAACATCTGTGTCGGTATCAAATTTTTGTTTCGCTTTTTCTTGTATGGTGATGAGCGATGTTTCGGTTTCCAAGCATCCGTACTTTCCGCAGGAACACTTCTTTCCATTTTTAAACAGTGGTATATGGCTAAACTCGCCCGCAAAGCCAGTTGCCCCCCTGAAAATTTCTCCATTTACGATCATTCCCAAACCAATGCCCCAGCCTATATTAATTACCATCACCTCTTTGTTTGTACGCCCGGCACCAAACTTTAGCTCTGCCAGTGCGATAGCGCTGGAATCATTATCGATAAAAACGTTAAGCCCCGTATGTTTAGCTAGAAATGCCTGTACATTCGGTTCGGCACTTTTAAAAAAAGTTTGATTGACACCTTTTTCAGGCGCAACGAAACCCGGCATAGCAATTCCGGCCCCATATATTTTAGAGCGGTCGATCTGATTGATCTTAAGGTAATGTTCAATCTGATTGGCCAGTTCACGTTCGGCGTGAGGGTGAGTAGTCAGGTCGAGTGCGAATTCATAAACATCAGTAACAAAGTTATTGTGAAGGTCGGCAATACACATGCGCGTAAAGAACTGATCTAATGCCACACAAAGGCTATATTTTTTGTCGGCTACTAATGAATAAGTCAGCGGTTTTCTGCCACCTCTTGAGGAGGCAAAGCCATTTTCAATAACATAGCCAGCCTCAATAAGCTCATTAATATTCTTAGCAACATTGGGTATGCTTGCCCCGGTTGCTTTGCTTATATCTAAACATGTAGCCCTGTTAAGGTAGTACAGTTCTTTTATAATGGTTAAATAATTTGCGGTGTTCCGGCTCATTGGTTAGCCTTATTAATAAATTATATAAAATTTTTGACCTTTATTTCTAAAACAGGCGCAGATAAACAAATCATTTGTAACTGAGTAACTAAAAAATCAAAGATGTTTACAGTATTGAAGTAAGTTATAGGTGATTGTCAATAAAAACTTAACCAAGCGATTGCCCTTGCGTTATTAAGGGCAATCGCCATGGTTGTTAAGTTATTATTAAACTGGATTTGGGTTATATTATTTTGCTATCCAGATTTTTGTACTTGTAAGGTCGCTACCTCCAGTAGCCGCCTGCCAGTTGACGGTATTTAGCTGTTGCTCATCAGCAGGATACTGATAACGCTGTAAATTGCCGTAATTCTGTTTGTAGCCAGCAGGGTTGGTTTGATCCATCGGAGTTGCGCCGCCGGTACGTCTCAACAATGTCCACGCCACCCATGGCTGGCGGAACAGGTCTATCCATTCCTGCGCATAGATAAGGCTAAGCCCGTTAGCGCTATTCCAGGCAACTTTTGAGTTGTTTAATACAGCGTTAATCTCTGCAGTAGTTGGTGTTGCTGATGCTGGTTTGTTTACCGTCCAAACAGATGAATTAAATGCCATATTTTTCCAAAATGTAAGCGATGCGGTGACACCTGCATTGTATTCTATTGCCGCCTGGCTCATGTTTTGTGCAATACCTGTGCCGCGGGCATAAGCTTCAGCTTTCAAAAAGTGCACTTCTGCAGCGCTTATGAAAATTTCAGGACACGCACCTGTTGAGCCGCCGATATTCCCGTCGCGTCCCCAATAATAATTATAATCTGAGTATAGGTTGCCATCTTTATGGGCAGTCCAGCCCTTATTAGCCGGATCTCTTTCGTTATTATACGGATCGCCGCCGTCAGATATTGGCGTACTTGGATTCTGCGGATAAGGCACCCATTTACCTTTAACGCCGCCCGATGTATCTTCGCCAACTGTTCCTGTCGTATCTCCGTTTACTTCAAAAAATATTTTACACCTTAGGTCAAATATTCCGCTGCCATCAGTGTTGTTATTATTGCTAAATAAATTCCACAGCGTGCTACCCATTCTGGCGCGGCTTTCCTGACGGAAAAAGAAATCGCGTCCGGCACCATCTATATCAAAAGATATATTTGGAACATTGGTTTGGTTAAAGCCTACAACATCATTAACGGCATCGTTTAGCAATGGTTTGGTAAGCGCGTCGGCAATGATAGGTCCTGCATCTGTGTTGTCTTTGTCATACATGGTAAGGGCATAGCGCAAACGAAGCGAGTTGGCAAAAGCTTTCCATTTAGCGATACTATTGTTACCGTTGCCTATCAGAAATTCGTTTGAACCAAACGAAAACTGGTTGCTGTTGGTATTAAAGTGATTTACAGCCCATGTCAGGTCGCTTAAACATGAAAGGTACACAGCCTGCTGTTTATCGTAAGGAACTTTAAGATCGGCAACATTCCCGGAAAATGCTTTCCCTGCTTTAGAAAAAGGGATATCACCATATAAATTCGACAATTCAAGCGCTTCGTAAGCTCTAAGCACTTTCACCATTGCTATTGCATTAGTGTAAGTTGCCGAATCCGGACTGCTTGTCATGGTGTTCAGCATTTGATTCATAGCAGGTAAGTTTGAGTAAAACAGCCCCCAGTTTTGCCCTTCAACAAAAGGATAATCAGAGGCGGCATATACGGCGCCTAACTGCGTAATAGGGTATAGCCATCTGGCTTCAGACCAGTCGCCAATGTCAGCAGCGCGGTCCAGGTTAGACCCGATACCAGTATAGATCTGTTGCAATGTGGCAGATGCCGGCCCATTATAAGAAGCATTTTCTTTTTGAAAATTCTTGGTACACGACGCAAGAATTAAAGTAATGAACATTGTAGTACATGCTACGGCTGTCCATTGTTTTATATGAGGATACTTAAACATAAGTTTACTTTTTAATTTTCAACAATCATATTAAAATCCAGCTTTTATTGAGAAGCCGTATGAGCGTACACCAGGTAAACCACCGAACTGTATGCCCTGAACGTTACCAGTACCAACAATACTTTCAGGGTTGATCTTGTCGGGTAAGGTAGTAAACAGGTAGAACAGGTCACGACCTATCAGAGATACAGATAAGCTTTGGAATACCTTGGTTTTCTGCACAAAGTCTGTTGGCAGGGTATAAGTAAGAGATACCTCACGCAATTTACCCCATGAGTCATTGAATATGGAGTTGGTACGCACTATTGGATCGTTATCCCATGATTGATAATTGCCGGCATATTTCCACCACGCGTTTACTACGTTGGTATTTGGGGTATATCCACCACTTGTTGTTTGTACAACTCCCGGTAAAATTACACCAACATTGGCTTTTGTTCCATCAGGATAAGTATATGGTAAACCATGTCCATCGCGTTCCCAAACCGTTTCAGGCGCCATACCTTGTCCCATAAGGGTTGCATAGTCGCCAGACCAAATCTGTCCGCCTAATTTAAAGTCTGTTAAAACATATAAGCTAAAGTTTTTGTAACGGAAATTCTGCGAAATACCACCTGTTACTTTTGGTGTGGCATCGCCAATTTTTACCATATTGTCAGAAGTTGCATATTGCTCGCCGAGTACAGGGCCATGGCCGGTATTCGTGCCATCAGCATATATCAGATTAACTATTTTCTGACCATTAGGGGCATATTTATAGTCAAGGCCGTAAATGCTGCCGTAATTTTGGCCTACATCAACTTTCATTAATACACCGTCGTTGCCAAACCACGAACCCAATTGAAGGGAATTAAGACCTGGCTCCAGGGCAACAACCTTATTTTGGTTATGTGCCGCATTCAGGGTTGCATCCCAGGAAAAATCATGACCTTTAATTATGTGCGCATTTATAGTTAATTCAATACCCCGGTTGCGTAAAGCTCCGGAGTTTATTAAAACGTTGTTAACGCCTGATGATCCGGCTACAGGAATGGTTATTTCCTGATTATCTGAGTAGGTATCGTAGTAGGTGAAATTCACATTCAAACGATCATTAAAGAAGCCCAGGTCCGGCCCGATCTCAAATGATTTTGAACGTTGTGGCTGAATGTTAGTAGGGAAGGTGCCTGGTAAATTAACACCCGTTAAAAATCCAGGAGTGTTACTGTTGCCAGATACAGGTACATAAGTAAGCCCGTTTTGATATGGCAAATAAGCGTTAGCGCTTTTGGCCTCACTTATCCTCAATTTGCCATAGGTCAGCCAACTTTTTACTGAGCTCATATCAAATGCATCAGTAAACACAAAGCTTAAACTTGCTGAAGGATAAAAATAGCTCCAGTTTGTAGGACGCAAGGTTGATGACCAGTCATTAGTTCCTGATAAATCTAAGAATAGATAATTTTTATAAGAAAGGTTAAGCAGGCCATATACTGTATTTATTTCCTGCACATACCTGTTCTTTGTAGCATTTAGGGCGGTTGGTGTATTACCATTGTAGTTGCTCAGGTTAAACAAAAATGGATAATTGAACGGCCCGGGGTTATTTTGTGCAATATCATACATGTTTCTGTAATAATGCCTTGCACCAAGCGAAAGACTGGCATTAAAATCAGGTAATAATTTATCCTTATGGAATACTAAACGGCCATCCAGGTTATTGGTTGAATTTCGGGCCAGGTCATATCCATAACTGCCATTTAATCCTGCTGCATCTGTTGGGTAATTTTTATAAACATATTCATTGTTGTAATAATCTAAACCAACATTACCAACAGCCCTTAACCATGGAGTAACTTCGGCATTAAGCGATATGGAACCTACAAACTGGTTTTGTGTAAGGGTAGTAGTATTATTGAAGAGATTCCACCAATAATACTGTTCATTCGCATCCGCATAAGGTGATTGCTTAAGTATTGGATTTTGTGATCCGTCAGGCAGGGTGCTCAGGCCTCTTTCAAGCGGTTTATAGTCAGCCGGTATATGGTAAATAGTCATATAACCCAAACCTACACCAGCGCTGTTATTACCATTTTCACCATATAAATTTGGCGGATTAAATTTTGTAAGGTTAATATAGCTGGCAGTCGCATCTAACTTAATTTTGGGGCTGATATTTATAGATGAGCCTATGTTGAATGTGTTGGTAGCATTGTTGCTATTATATGTTATAGCCTCATTTGTTGCCCGGGTATAAGAAACACGCAATGTTCCGAGTTCCCCGCCACCTGAAATAGCTATGTTATGGGTTTGCGTGTTACCTGTTCTATAAAAGCTTTGAAAGATATTTGAATTACCAGTATACGGCCTTGTTTTACCATCCCACCAAGCCAGTGACTGGCCTTCCATTTTAGGTCCCCATGATGATCCGTCGCCGGGGAAGCCTATATATTGGTAAAATGGACCTCCGGCAGGGCTGGTAACACCAGGGCTCACATAAGCTCCGGGTATGCTGCCCAGGGATCCATAAGGGTCTCCGGCGATTTGTTCCTGCCTGTCATTTCCATTTGCATCTTTATAAAAGAAAGGGTTTGCCGAATAAAGATCTTCAGTCATGCCGTTACCATATTCATTCTGTGTTTTTATAAAACGGTATGGATCATTTGCACGGTAGGTATAGCTGTAATCAACGCCAAAGCCTTTTTTTCTGTTGCCTTTTTTGGTAACAATCAGTATTACGCCGTTAGCGCCGCGTGCGCCGTATAATGCTGCTGCAGTTGGGCCCTTCAATACGTCGATACTTTCTATATCGTCAGGATTTAAGCTGTTTAAAAAAGACCCGTTGTCTACAGGTGGTTGCGAAACGTCGGTACCGCCAGAGCTTAATGATAATGCATCTTTGAACGATTGAACCCCGCCATTTGGTTGTACAGGTTCGTTGTCAATAATAACATTGTCAACTACTATTAGCGCCTGGTTATTGCCGGCCAGGTTGTTATTACCCCTGATCACGATGCGGGTAGAAGAACCTTCCACACCGTTGGGCTGGGTAATATTTAAACCTGCTACTTTTCCCATTAAACCTGTGGCGATGTTTGGCGGGTTTACCTTATTCATATCCGCACCTGAAATAGTCTGGGCTGAATACCCTAACGACCTTTTCTCGCGCTTGATACCTAAAGCGGTAACAACCACCTCGTTTAATGAACCGCTGGTTTTCTTAAGGTCGATGGTGAAGTTTGTGTTTTTACCGATAGTTATTTCTTGTGTTTCATAGCCAATGTATCGGACTACTAAAACGTCTCCGGGTGAGGCATTTAAGCTAAACTGACCGTTTATATCCGTTTGCGTTCCGTTAGTTGTTCCTTTCACCATAACAGTTACCCCGGCTACAGGAGTACCTGTTTCATCGCGTACCACGCCCTTTATCGGTACTGCATTTTGCGCACCGGGCTTGGTATTGGTGTTTTTGATGTTTACCCTGCTGTTGGCATAATGGTTCGTACCGGCCCCCAATGCTATACAAGGTATTAATAACATTATTGGTAATAGTTTTTTCATGTTAATGATCTTGGTTAGTGTTAAAAATGGGTTGAATTAGTTTGGTGCTTTGTTGTTTACTTCATAATTGCGTGTTAATGTTTGTTAATGGATATATATTTTTTTTTAAAATTTACATTTAAAGAGAGAAGTGCATTGAAGCAGGCGACAGCTTTTAATGAGCCCACATGTACAGGGTTATTAAAAGCGGTAAACACATCCATACCATATAAATAAGTTGTTGAAATGCAGCCCATGGAATGAAAATTGGTTATGCTAATTTACATACTTTTTTCATTTTTAAAAATTTTAAAAAGTTTTTTAATTTTTAAAAAAGTATGCGGGAATTAATAAAAAGATAGTGTTGTAAATAATGACCGTTCAATTCTGCTTATTATACTGGATTAGGATAATAGTATTGTAACTCAACAATACGGGATGAGATTTTTCTTATTAATAGATTGAAGATCTGTTAATTGTGGGATTTTTGAAGTGCGTCTTATATTCCCAGTGGATTTTAGATTCAAAGCAGAAAATAGCCGGCTTTATCAGGCAGGCAAATATGGGAACTAACGTCCGGTTCTTTGCAGAGGTAAGGGATTACCGGTTAACGCTGTTACAAAAGAATTGCATGTTTTGCGGAGATATGCTCCAATCCGGCGCTTTGATACCACCCCAGGCTTTTGGATTGTCATATAAATTAAAGTAGCAGATACCAAATACGTGTTTGTTTTCTTTGAGGGTTTTTGCTGCGCCGGCCAGCCAGTTGTGTTGATAATTTTCCGGTCCTTTCACGCCAAACTCGGTAATGAACAGTGGCCGGTCGAGAAAGCGCATGCGATAATACTTGCGTTGAAATATGGTGTTGAAGGCTTCCTGTTTGTT
>JBQCIS010000037.1:0-3179 GCA_051953515.1 Mucilaginibacter sp. | reverse complement strand
CTCCGAGCTCTTTTGCTTCTGCCGATAAAGATTCTGTCAAGCCAGCCAAAGCAAATTTTGTAGCGAAATAGATGCCAAAACCCGGAAATGTCCCAATGAAACCTCCAATGGAAGAGACGTTGATGATATGCCCTGATTTTTTATTGCGGAAATGTGGCATAACGCTTCTGATCACATTCAACGCACCAAACACATTTACATCAAAGTTTCGGCGGGCTTCTTTATCGCTCAATTCTTCCAGAGTGCCTCTTTGACCATACCCCGCATTATTTACAACCACATCAATGGTACCGAATGCTTCTACTGTTTTGGCAATGGCGTTACTTACAGAATTTTCATCTGTTATGTTTACTTCCAGGGGAAGAAAATGTGCAGATGTCCCAACAGCTTTTTTCATACTTTCTATCGTTCTGGAAGTAGCCGCTACTTTATATCCCTCGCTGATCAGTCTTTTTACAAGGGATAATCCCAACCCTTTTGAGGCTCCAGTTACCAGCCACACTTTATTTGTTTCCATTTTCATGTTTTAGATTTATTAATTTTCACATAGCAAAAGTGGAAAGGATTCAGAGCGTGGAATAAGTCAAATCACTGAATGTCGTAGCCGAAACAACGATTACCTCAAATACCAAAGACTGATGAGCGTGGATAGTTACTTATCTGTATGCTGAAAGCATAAACTGGGTTCTTTCCATCCATGCCTGATCAACTCCTTCATATCTCGTATCAACGCTACCACCATTTAAATCGCAAAAAGTGTGATACCCATAGTTGCTGGTCGTCCTTAAATTCGTGTTGATAAAATCGATGTTTTGCTGTGCATAGTCGAGCCACGCGGTGTTTCCATCCCGTTCATACAAACGTATCATTGCCTGCGATCCCCAAACGCACCATGCGGGGTTTACCCTTACATCACTTGTATTAAATATATACACATGATGTGTGCTGTTCCAAAGTACTGTATTCATTGCAATGCCCAGATTTTGCGCTTTGGTAACATAGGTATTATCGCCAAGAATTGACGCATATAATAAGTCTGCTTCTACCATAATCGCATTATCATAGGTAAAATGCGCCGTTTGTTTTACTCCGCTGGAATCAAACTCCCAGTCGAATAAGCCGGTAGTGGTATCATAAAGGTTACTTTCCAGCCAACTCATTACTGACATAGCCCAACTCTTATAATAGGTTTGCCCGGTTATCTGGTACAGGCGAAGAAAAGCCTGAACTGCCAATCCGTTGGTTTGTGTGGGCTTAACAGCACCAGAGCCCGTACGCTGATAAAAACCACCGCCATAAGTAGTAGTCCACAGCCCCGAGTTCATCATCCAGTTTGCACAGTTTTCTGCAGCAGTGAGGTAACTGGCTTGCGTTGTACCTGTGGTAACATTGTATGCGTCAAGATAGGCGTTAATAGTCACACCGCAATCATCCACATATTTATCGCCACCTGCACCTGAACCATCAAGATTAGCGGATGAAAAATAGCCGCCTATACTTGAACCGAAATCCCACATGTGATACATCCAGTTATAAGTGCTATCCATGTAGGATCTGAACCGAGAGTCATTACCGTAGACTGGGTTAACAGCTGCGGCATCGGCATATATCTGGCTGGTATTATACCATTCAAAGGCATTGGATGCTTCAGTTGTAGTATTACCCCGACAACTGAAATAGCTTGTCAGAATATTTCCTACAATAAAATTGTGGGTTTGTTCGGCATCGGTCCAGTAAGCAGAACTGGAATTGAGCGCTCGAGCTTTTGTAGCCTTGAGATTTGCAGGCTGCGCCTGGTTTACCTGGGTTTTTTGACATGCGGACAAGCTTAGTCCGCTGATGAGGATCGCTGAACCTAATACATAAATTGATTTCATAATAGTTTATTTAAGTTATAATTTGTTATAATGTTTATACATATTAATGCACATAATAACCTGAAATAAACAATCACCCCTCAAATAGCACTTAATCTTGCATACAGCTCAGCAATACAGGCTTCGTCAAGCAGCCACTTGTGTTTGTTAATTTCAGCGGGTTTTGCTGTCCAGTCATGTGTCGGGAAACCGTTGTCGTCGCGGGTAAATTTCCATGCGTAATCCAGGTCATGATGGATAGCGTTTATATATTTAGGATTGTGGTTGACTTTGTATAATGCTTCATACCCCCGGAACAATACAGTCATGAACCACGGGAGATCAATGGCAAAGTTTAAATGCGGATCATGTGGCTTATTATGGAAATACCGATAGGCGGCCTCCGCCATGTTCTGTGCCTCATTTAAATACTTTTGCTCCCCGGTAAATTGGTACAGCAGCACAGCCGCTTCCAAAACAGACCCGGTATTATAGCTGTAGTAAGTGGCATTAGGCGCGCCGTTATTGGTCTTCCTGTCGTTATAATATAGTCCGTTCGGCGCTTTCAGGTCCGCCTGCATCCAATTGTAAAAGCGTTTGCCCCAGTTTAAATAAAGCGTGTCATGTGTGGCCTGGTAAAGTTTAAGTGCCGTTAAAAGCGCCATCCCATTGCTACAGGCAGGTTTTTGATCATGATGACCTTCCAGCCAATAAATACCACCTCCCAACTGATCGCTCCAGCCGCTTATAATGAAACTAAAAACAGTTTTTGCCTTACTTAGATATTTCTGTTTTTTGGTGTTTAAATAAGCTTCGTTGTATTCTATACCTACAAGTCCATTATCGTCATAATAACGGTCGGCATTTTCCATGCTGACAGGGTAAGCCTGATAACCAACCGGCTTTCGCAATGTATCCCGGTAAGCTTCCATACCGGGAGTGAGGCTATCGAGGTAAGCCAGGTATTCCTTACGAACGGCCGGAACGCTTAACAATGCATTAGTTGCGGAGTAAACACCCGAAAATGGCCAAAGAAAGCTCACTTCTTTAGTGTCAACCGCTTTTCCTTGCAGGTAATCCAGCTTATCGGTGGTATCTTTCGGATAATTTTCTAAAAAGAGCCCTTTATATTTTTTTACGCGATAGCATTTCCATATCTGTCGGTACATAAACTTAGCACGGTTCAAACATGTACCCCTGTCAGACAGGCTTTGCGCGCTCGTCAATGATGAAGGCAACAACAAACCAGCAAATAAAATCCAGCACAAACTACCTTTTATATGTTGTATGGCGTCACTCATTATTCTGCTTATTGATTTGAAG
>JBQCIS010000036.1:0-5375 GCA_051953515.1 Mucilaginibacter sp. | reverse complement strand
CGAAGAGAATATGCGGCTATCAAGTTCTTCCTGTATACATTGTTTGGTTCGGTATTTATGCTGCTGGTGATGGTGGGTTTGTACCTTTCGGTAAAAGATCCCGCAACGGGCAGCCATACCTTTAACATGATACAGATGATGAACCCTGCTAATTATGACCAGGGTTCGATATTCTCGGTAGCAGCACACCAAACTATATTCGGCATGTCGGCACGCGCGGTGGGCTTTGTGGTATTGTTTGTGGCCTTTGCCATTAAAGTGCCTGTTGTGCCGCTGCATACCTGGCTGCCCGATGCGCACGTGGAAGCGCCTACGCCGGTATCTATTATTCTTGCAGCCATCCTGCTTAAAATTGGCGGTTATGGTATTATTCGTATCTGTATTGGCATCTTTCCTGATGCGGCCACGTCGGGCGCATTTTGGTTAGGTTTGCTGGGTATTATATCTATCATATACGGGGCATTTAACGCACTCGCGCAGCGCGACTTTAAACGCATTATAGCATACTCATCCGTATCGCAAATGGGTTTTGTACTGTTGGGCGCTGCCTCGCAAACTACCGAAGGCATCAGCGGTGCCATGATGCAGATGGTGAGCCACGGGTTTTTATCGGCCATGCTTTTCTTTATAGTAGGTATTGTTTACAACCGTGTGCACGACAGGGATATTTACGATTTCCGTGGGTTAGGCAGCCTGATGCCGCGTTATACAGCATTTGTTATGATCGCATTTTTTGCATCGTTAGGCTTGCCTGGATTCTCGACCTTTATTGCGGAGGCATTTTCGTTAACGGGCGCATTCAAATCATGTGCGGTTAACGGTTTGCTGCCGCATTGGTTTGCGGTAGTGGGCGCTATTGGTATATTATTCAGCGCGGCGTATTTCCTGTGGACGTTACAGCGCATGTTTTTCGGTACATTGTCGTTAAAAGGCGGCGAGGTATGGAAAACTGCATTGGTTGATCTCAATGCCCGCGAAATGATCACCATGATACCTCTGGTATTGATGGCGCTGGCGCTGGGCGTTATGCCATCGTTGGTTTTTGATAAGGTGAATGACTCGGTATTGGCGCTTGTGCAATACCTGCATTTGAAATAATTATGTTACACGGCGAATTTTTATGGAATGAAGCTGATCGCAGCATCCTGTGTTTGCTTAGCCCATTGAACGGGGTAGGTAAATCAACAGGAACTGTTTATCTAAAAAATCAGATCATGCTTAAAAAACTATTATTCGCCGGGTTAGTACTCGCAACACAGGCACATGCCGAAGACGGTCAGAAAGTGGCGTCGAAAGTTCAAAAGGTTACCATATTTTTAAATGGCGCGCAGGTTACACGTACGGCAAGCGTGAGTATTTCGCCGGGTACATCCACGCTCGTCTTTGAAAATATATCGCCTTATATACAAGAGCAAAGCGTACAATTACATGCCAGCGGCGATTTTACTATCCTTTCGGTAAAAACGGAACGCAATTTTATGCACGAGCCTGCAAAGCAAAAAGATATAGCCGACCTGCAGGCACGCGAAAAAGCTTTACAGGCAAAGATCGACCTTGAAAATAACCTGCTTGCCGTAAACCAGGAAGAAGAGGATATGTTGCTGAAGAACCAGGTGATTACCGGCCAAAATACAAGCCTGGATATTGCAAAACTAAAACAGGCGCTCGATTTTCAGACAGAAAGATTGACCGGGATAAGGCGCAAGAAACTGGAAATTAACAGCGTGATCAGTTCGCTTGATAGTACCCGCCAGAAATATGAGCAGCAGATCAACGAGCTGCAAAGCTACCGCGGCGGCAATACCAGCAATATACTGGTGACGGTGTCATCAAAAACAGCCCAGCAATCTGACTTTACTCTTAATTACGTTACCAATGGCGTAAACTGGTATCCGACCTATGATATAAAGGCGAAGGATACAAAAAGTCCGCTTAGCATTTCGTATAAAGCCAACGTAATGCAGCAAACCGGCGAGGACTGGCGGAATATAAAGCTAACGCTTTCTACCGGAAACCCATCTGTCAATGCTACCAAACCGGAATTAAATCCATATTATCTTAATATTGCTCCATTAGTAACAAAAGCAGATGCAGAAGTATCAGCGCCACCTGTATTGAACGAAGTTGTAGTGACCGGATATGGGGTGCAGCGGAAAACAGATATAAGAGGATTGTCAGGTAAGATAGAAGGGGTGAATGTAATGAACTCAGTCGGCTCTGTAAACGTTACCCAAAGCGAAATGCAAACCAACGTAGAGTTTGCCATTGCCGAACCATACACTATTCCGAGCGATGGCAAACAATACACGGTGGAAATAAAACAGGCCGACCTGAATGCCACCTATACTTATGCCGTTGCGCCAAAGCTAAGCACCAATGTGTTTTTATCGGCAAGTGTTACCGACTGGAATAAATACAGTTTCCTGCCGGGACAAGCCAACCTGTTTTTCGAAGGGACATATATCGGCAAATCATACTTAAATACCAATAACACCAATGATACGCTGAAGCTCTCGCTCGGTATTGATAAAAGCATTGTGGTTACCCGTACCCTGCAAAAGGAACTGAACCAAAAGCAGTCGATCGGTTCAAACCAGAAAGATACCCGCGATTGGGTAATAGAAGTAAAGAACCGTAAAAATCAACCCGTAAATTTGGTTGTTGAAGATCAGGTACCGGTGGCGCAGAATAGCGCCATAGAAGTGGAAACGCAAACGCTATCGGGTGCTGAGATAGACACAAATACCGGCAAAGTTACCTGGAAGATGGAACTGAAACCGCTCGACGATAAGAAACTGGAACTGAAATACCAGGTAAAATATCCTAAAAACCAAATGTTAGCAATTAATTAATGCACCAGATCATCCCACTAATACCCGGTTATTTGAACGATGCGCTCGACAGCATGGGCTATTTCATACCTGAAATATATTTGAGCGCATTATTTATTCTATTACTGATAAATGACCTGGTTTTAGGGGCAAATGGTAAAATGCTCACCAAAATTGTAGCCTGCATAGGCATACTGGTGGTATTAAGCCGCGACTTTGCACAGCTAACCATACTACTGAACAACGGCTTGCCAAATGGTAAACTGCTGTTCAGTGGTATGTTGGTGCTTAGTCGCCAGGTTATTTTGTTTAAGGTTGTTGTTGATCTGGTGGCGTTTGCGTTATTGCTTTATTTAAGTTGGGACGATCATCTGGCGCGGCATCGCAAAGGCTTAGGCGATATGTGTTCCATTATGGCCGCATCACTGCTTGGCCTGCACCTTATGGTGATGGCTATCAATATGCTGTCCATCTATCTCGCTATCGAAATGGTATCCATCGCTTCGTATCTGATGGTGGCTTACCGTTCAGAAAATAAGTTCAGTACCGAAGCGGGGCTTAAATATGTATTATTCGGCGCGGTTTCATCTGCCATTATGCTGTATGGTATTTCGGTATTATATGCCCTTTCCGGCTCGTTCGATCTGTATAACGGCCGCCTGCCGTTCGGTTTGCTTCATGCAAATCCTGTTGCAGTAGCTTTTGGGTTGATCATGGTGCTGGCGGGTATCGGCTTTAAGCTTTCATTCGTGCCGCTGCATTTCTGGGTGCCCGATATTTACCAGGGTGCGCCTACGCCTGTTACCGCATGGTTATCCACCCTGCCAAAGATTGCAGGCTTTGCTTTGCTGCTCAATTTCCTGCTTCCTTTTGTACTAATGACAGACTGGAATATGTTCGACTTTAAAATATTCCTTTCGGTTATTGGCATTATTACGATGATTGCCGGAAACTTTGCTGCCGTATTGCAAACCAATGTAAAGCGGCTGCTGGCATATTCCAGCATCGGGCATACCGGTTTTATATTGATAGGCGTAGTGGCTTTTGCCGCGCCGTCGGTTGATGTACGATCAGTAATTACTTATTACCTTTTAGTGTATGCTTTGGCAACAGTTGGCGCCTTTGCGCTCACCAGTTATTTCAATAACCTGTGCAATGCCGAAGAAGTTGGCGATTTTAAGGGACTTGGTTACAGATATCCGCTTGCGTCTATCGCTTTCATCATTATCCTTATATCGCTAACCGGTATTCCGGTTACAGCCGGCTTTACCGGGAAGTTATTTATTTTCTCGGCGGCATACGGCGTTTACCAAAATACGCACAATATATGGCTGCTGGCGCTCATGATCACCGGAGCGCTAACAACGGTAGTTTCATTATTCTACTATTTTAAGCTCCCGCTTAATTTATTTCTGAAAAGAAATGAGAATTCTAAAGATTTTCCAAAAACACAAATCAATTTGGTTGTTTTTGGATTTGTTTTGTCGTTGTTATTGGTGTTGATGGGCGTTTTTCCCGATTTTGTGATTAAATATTTGTAAAAATCATTATATCATAAAAAAATCAATAAAAATTAATATTTAATTCAGTTTTTTATTAAATAAGTCATATTTTCGGGCCGTTAATAAATTTTTACCCGAAATTAATGAAACGTTATTTCCCTTTTTTTGTTATTGTAGTTATTCTAACTTTAACTTTTCTATATCCTTCCATAGAAATTAACAATAACGGCGGCAACCCGCATTTTAATACCGGCGATATAGCATGGATGCTGATGTCGACAGCACTGGTGCTCATCATGACTCCCGGACTGGCATTTTTCTACGGCGGTATGGTAAGTAAAAAGAACGTGATCTCTACCATGCTGCAAAGTATCATCTGTATGGTGATCATCACGGTAATGTGGGGCATATTCGGCTTCAGTCTTGCTTTCGGCGATAGCTTCCACGGTATTATCGGTAACCCCGCCACTTATTTCATGATGAAAGGTATGCTGGGCAATGCTACATGGAAATCGGCCCCAACAATTCCGTTGCTGTTGTTCGCTATGTATCAGCTTAAGTTTGCCATTATTACCCCGGCATTAATCACCGGTGCTTTTGCGGGTCGTATTCGTTTCAACTCCTATATCCTGTTTCTTTGCCTGTTCTCTATATTCATCTTTTCGCCATTGGCGCATTGCACCTGGCACCCTGATGGTATATTGAACAAATTGGGCGTGCTCGACTTTGCAGGCGGTACCGTAGTACACATGTCGGCAGGTTGGGCGGCACTGGCTTCGGCGCTTTATCTTAAACGCCGTAAGGAAGCAGACCATACCCCGGCGCGTATTACTTATGTAATGATCGGTACAGGTTTATTATGGTTCGGGTGGTTTGGCTTCAACGCAGGCTCGGCATTCGGTGCTAATCATTTAGCGGTAACAGCACTGGCTACCAGTACAACAGCATCTGCAGCGGCCGGTATCACCTGGATATTCTTTGATATGCTTCGCGGACACAAGCCATCAGCTATGGGTACCTGTATCGGTGCTGTAGTTGGTTT
>JBQCIS010000035.1:0-24479 GCA_051953515.1 Mucilaginibacter sp. | reverse complement strand
CCTACTTTTTTATTATTTACGAAAATTTCCGCCTGCTGAAAGACTGCTTCAAACTCTAAAAAGATTTTTTTGTGTTGATTGCCTGCAGGTATAGTAAAGTGTTTCCTGTACCAACCATACCCTACATAAAAATCCGGCGACATGAAATACGGTATACTGAACGAATGCGGCAACCCTATATTCTGCCACTTTGCATCGCTGAACCGGGGATTTGCAGCGTCTGGCCAATCTCCTACCTGAAATTTCCAGCTACGGTTGAAGTTTATGACGGCCCTTGGCAACTTTAGCTGAGAAGCAGATATGACGGCCTGCATTTTTATATCAGCTAATCCTGCATTTCTAACAGCATTCGTTTGGGCGAAAGAACTTATCGATACAACAATAAACAACAAAAATGGAACGAACTTCTTCAAGAAGGCACTCCCTGTACTATTCATAAATATCTCTATTTTCTCAATTGGGCTTATCATTATATCAAATAGTTTTTTTTTGCATAAATCCGACTTTTAGGGCTATTGAAACGGTTAGCAAAACTATGCTTCGGTTTGCTTGGTTAGTAAATGATTTACTGCCATCTGTCGTAATTATTTTAATTCAATAAATTCAGGCTGGTAAGGGTCTATTGAAAAGCTCCCTGAATAATTTTTGCCGGATAAAACGCCGACAGATGGGTGCTTTTGAATAATAACCTGCGGCTTATTACTTATATTTAAGTATAAGACGTGCTTTTTGTCAATAGCCCGGGCCATAACACCAGCCGGAACATCCGGACCTTTCTTTAGTAATAAATCTGTTGTTAGCTTATCGATCAGCGGATCTAAAAGTTGCCTGTCGGCAGGTAAACCTACATAAATTGCGTTTCCCTTTCCATATTTATTTATAGTTACTATAGG
Source organism: Mucilaginibacter sp. (assembly GCA_051953515.1). Lineage (GTDB taxonomy): Bacteria > Bacteroidota > Bacteroidia > Sphingobacteriales > Sphingobacteriaceae > Mucilaginibacter. The sequence goes on along the minus strand of JBQCIS010000035.1, from coordinate 23,586 downwards.
ATATGGCTTATCTAAACTTGTAATAGTGCCCATGACAGTTGCACCTTTAGGTTCTATTACGTCAAACCAACTTGACTGGAGTGTTATCGGGTTGTTTTCGTAAGTCACCTCCAGGTTATTGTCCTTAAATTTTTTTTGGGAAATTTCGTTGAAATCCGCCGTCTGCTCATACCCTGCCACCCGTATGCCGAACACATCTGCCAGCATTCCGGGGTGTGTAGATGCAAACACCTGGCCTGTTTCATTTACGAGTGCAGAATTAGCAGTCATGATAGCGGTACCTCCATTGTATACATAGTCTCTGATCTTATTTGCCGTTAATTTATCCATAACCGTCACGCCTGGTACTATTAGCAGCTTATATGGCAATTTACTTTTGCTTATTTCTACAATCCGTACATCCATATTGCGATCAAAAAAGGCGTCAAAACACCTATTGAGCTGTGCATCATGATCTATGGGGAAGCCTGTACTTGCTATTTCACTTGGGAAAGAAAATGCAAGCGCTACATCTGCATTTACCTTATAGGGAAAGTACTTTTCTATCTTTTTAAATTCTTCTGCTATTGTTTTGTATTCGTAATATTTCCGGTTCACCACACCATCCCAATCCATCATACCTTCCAAATATTGCTCTTCGCCACCCTGCATACTTTGCCACGTCCAGCCGCAAACCATCTGGTTTCCATACATCAAAGAGGCGTAAGCCGATTTACGAATTGAATTCGGCACCGCATTATGGGTTGTAAATTCGCTGCACCAGAAAGGATTGCTACTTTCAAACTGGATACGGCTGATACCCAAACAGGCATCAACCAACCCCCAATTATTCTTTAATGAATTACCCGGATAAAATCCGCAACCTTCCCTTGTCATCTTCCCGGAATAGGCAATTTCCGAATAATCGAAATACCGCTGTGGGCTGTAATACCAGGCATTGGTATTGGTAAATGCATTGGGCGCATTAACATTTACAACATGAATGATACTGAGAAGAAATTCATTTATCTCATCAGATTCAAATCGTCTGAAATCTAAACCCCTTTCAGGCGGACCGCTGATATTGCCGGATAAGGGAAGGCCAACCTCATCAAAGTCATTAATTTTTCTTGACCATCGCTGACTTGCCCAGGCAGAATTCAGGCTATCAAGACTGGTGTACTTTTTTTTTAACCACGTTACAAACCGTTTTCTTACAGCTTCGGAATAAGAGATCGGCCCGTCGCCAGATTCATTGTCGATCCCAAAAGCAAGCAACGCTGGATGGTGCGCATAATGTTTGGTTAAACTATCGGCATAAATAGCGGCATAGTGTTGATAATCAGGATCACCAATATCATCCATATAGCGATGATTGGGATACAGCCGGTCTCCGCCGGAATTGGTTATATCTATAGATGGAAACTTATGATGTAACCAAATTGGAGCCGGGCGCACCGCTATATCCAAAATCACTTTTATACCAGCCCTGTTCATCAGATCCATTACAGTATCAAACCATTTAAAATCAAACTTCCCCTCGGCCGGTTCATAACTGTCCCAGGCCAGATGCCCCATTCTCACCACCTTAAACCCCGCTGCCTTCATTAAGGCGATATCGCTTTTCCACTTCTCAATATTTTTATCGTCGTGTGGGTGATAATTGGTACCGACATATAGTTGCTGTGCATTTAATTGATAACAGACCAATACCTGTATGGTAATTAATGCCAGAAGCTTAATTTTTCTAATAAAACTTACTCGTTGACCCTGCATTATTTGTGTTTGTATTTTTATGATGAATTTCTATAAGAAACCGACATTTAGTTATTATTTTTCAGTGCGGATTTTTACAGCAGTGCCTTTTAATCCCGCTGATTCTGCGCTTAGTACTATATCTCCGGGTTCATTTGTGGTTTGCACAATTACCTGCGCATATCCATTAAACAATTTTCGTTTATATCCATTTGCCGGATAAACCAGTTGTAGCAATCCCGGATCTGTATTTACATTAGCCCAGATATTTGCTTTAATAAGCGGTTTAGCTACAATAACAATACTGTTCTTTCCGGGGTGAACAAGCGATAAATCCAATTGAAATGCGTTGCCCTTTTTAGTCAGCTCCAAGTCGGCACCTAACAACCGGCCATTAACATATACCGATTGAACTTTGCCCAAACTTTTGTAAAACAAACTAACAGTAGCGTTAGATATACTATCAGGAAGGGTAAAATCGCCACGATACAATACATAAGGCGCCCTGGCAGCGAAAGCGTCATCTCTTACATCTGTAAAAGCCTTTTGCCATCCGCTGTCATCATAATCGGCAGTTATATCAGCTTTTACATTTTTATTTGCAGCAATTTTTTCTTTCAGATTTTCTATTGCCACTGTATGTATGTATTCATGGTACTGATCGGGTTCAAGCGAAGTAGGATTACCGTTACCCACACCGATTATTTTGCCAGGGCCTTTGATCTTAAAATTGATAAGATCATCTGCCGTTGGCACGAGCAATCCGCTATTGTCGGTGGTGGAAATGTTCAGAACGGCAATATCCTCACCATTTGCTTTAAGCGTGGTATTGGATGCTGCGATCTGCAAATTTGCAGGTGCCCCGGTTGTCTTAACAATCTCATTAATTATTTTCTTCCCGTTTTTATAGCCAACTGCTTCCAATTTTCCAGGCTCGTAAACAACTTTCCAGCTAAGATGTCCGTTTGGTTCCATTTTTTTTCTGCCCTGGCTCTTACCGTTTAAAAATAATTCCACTTCGTCACAATTGCTGTATGCCCAAACATCAACAACTTTACCTTCTTTCCCTGCAAGGTTCCAATTTGGTAAAAGATGAAGTACCGGTTCGTTGGTCCACCATGCTTTCAAATAATAATAATCGTCTTTGGGGAAGCCGCAAGCATCTACCATACCAAATAACGACTCAATAGACGGCCAGCCGAAAGGAACAGGCTCTCCCCTGTAATCAAATCCGGACCATATAAACATTCCCGCCAGATATGGTCTTGACAAATAATATTTCCATCCATACTCAAGGGTTTGAAAAAAATCACTCTGCTTTCTGTCGTACGCAAAAAGGTAATGCTTTGCAGAATCGTCCTCATATACGCCCCGTGTAGCCAAAGTCGAACCTTCTTCCGTGCCCCAGCTAAACTGCGCAGGATGTTTTTTATGCTGCTCATCGGTATTTTTTGTAGCGATATAGTTGTAGCCAAGTAGTTCAATTGAATTGGATATTCCACCGCCTATACCCCCACTAACCGCAGCTGTGATATATCTTGTGGAATCGATAGATTTTGCATACGCCTGCATTGTGGCGGCAATACGCGTACCTGTAACGTTACCTTCAATACCCCATTCTTCATTACCTATCGACCAGCTAATGATACTCGGATGGTTTCTGTCACGCATTATCATAGCCTTCAGATCATTTAATTGTGTGGTAGATACGCCCATTCGTCTGTTTTCATCAATCACCAACATGCCTAATTTGTCGCAGGCATCGAGCAATTCTGGTGTTGGCGGGTTATGTGAACAACGGTAGGCATTGCAACCCATGCTTTTTAATATACGGATGCGGTAATCCTGCAAACCATCCGGAAGGGCTACACCGACTCCCGCGTGATCCTGATGATTATTAGTGCCCTTTATTTCGACATGCTTACCATTTAAAAAGAACCCCTGGTTGGCATCAAACCTTATTGTTCTGATACCGAATGTGGTGTTATATTGATCGACGATCTTATGACCTTCAATGATTGAGGTTGTTAAATGATATAAATATGGCGTTTCGACCGACCATAGATTTGGATGCTGAACAATCAGGGCGTTTTTCACCTCCTGCGAACCGAGTTCTCTTAAAACTATATTTTGGGATGTGTCAGCAGCCAGCTTGTTACCCTGTTCGTCAAATACGGATTGAACCACAATAAAATTCTGTGATTTTATGTCATTATTATCTATAGTGGTCTGTACATTAACCTTTGCAGAAGGTGAATTCACAATCGTGGTAACGAAAGTACCATTGGAAGCAACATGCAGCTGATTGGTTTTATTGAGCCATACATGCCTGTAAATACCCGCTCCTTCGTAAAACCAACCTTCCTCCATTGTGGCGTCGGCACGTACAGCAATTACGTTCTCTCCGCCATAATTCAAGTATTCGCCAATATTATATTCAAAACTGTTGTATCCGCTGATTTCGGTACCGAGGTAATGACCGTTTATCCATACGATGCTGTTTCTCATAACACCGTCGAACGCAATTGAAATATGTTTTCCAAGGTCGGTTGCCGGAATTGTAAATGTTTTACGGTACCATCCAACACTATTTTCGGGAAAATTGCGGCCAATGGCTTTATAACCATGACTTGTACTTCCACGTGGATCAAATGGAAGTTCTGCGGCCCAGTCGTGAGGAAGAGAAATTTTCCGCCAGCTTCTATCGTCAAAATCGGGAGAAGCAGCCCCATCGCCATATCCGGTTTTCGCAAAATACGAGAATGCCCCGGTCCCGTTATAAAAGTCGAGTGCAGGGTTATAAGCATGGCCTAAGGCAAAACGCCAGCCGGTGTCTATTTTAACGTGTTCGCGTACAGACGCCCCCTGTTGTGCCTTTGCAGCGCCCGCAGCCAAAAGTGATAGCGCTAAAAATACAATACCTAAATGCCTGGTAATTTTCATTTAATCTTTCTATTCAGTATAAGTTATTAATTGGTTTACTGTACTATAAAACCGGATCGCTAAGCCATCGCATAACAAACCCTGCCATATCTCAGATGAGTTGTTATTTATTATAAAGACAGCTCATGCTTAACCGGTCAGCTAAGGATTTAAGAGGCATTAATTTTAATTGGAAGAGCAATAACCCGGGAGCCAAATTAACACTGTAACCTGTACAGGATGTGTTAAAATGTTAACATTTAATGCAGGGATTGATATGCTTAACATTCAAGCAAACAACTAATAAACAGCTATTTAACTATTCAACACTTTCTGCATCGGCATTAAACTGCGAAGGCAGAACGGCAAATTCAGACTTAAATGCTTTTGTAAAATAACGCGGGTCATTATAACCAACCTGATAGGCAATTTCTGATATGGTATATTGGTTGGTTTTCAGTAACTGGACAGCCCTTTTAAGGCGTACGGACTTAATGAGATCTAAAGGAGCTTTACCGGTAAGATGAAATGTCTTTTTATAAAGCGTTACCCGGCTCATATTCATTTCGCTGCTTAACTCCTCAACTGAAAATGCAGGATCAGCCATATTTTTCTCAATTACCTCTAAAGCTTTTCGCATAAACTTCATGTCAGGCGTTTCGATCTCAAGCTCACTTGCCTTGGCGGCAACCTGTTTCTGATAGGTTTGCTTTACTGATTGCTGATGCTGTAACAGGTTTTTAATCTTAGAATGAAGTATATCGAAATTAAAAGGTTTGGTGAGATAATCGTTAGCACCTGTTTCCAAACCAATAAGCTCCTGCTCTTCGGCAGTAAAAGCAGTTACCAGTATAAATGGGATATGTTCTGTCCGTTTATCGCTTCGTATTTTCTTACAAAAATCTATCCCGTTTGATTCGGGCATGTTAATATCACTGACAATTAAGTTGGGATGTAATGCAAGCGCCTTCTGCCAGCCTTCCTTACCATTAGCCGCTTCTGCAACTGTATAAAACTGATTAAGTTCATCCCGCATATAGTTGCTGAAATCCCTATTATCTTCTACAACTAATATCAAAATGCTCTTATCGCGCCTTTTTGTGCGTATGGTTTCTGACGATGGGATAACTTCCTGACCATCACCGCCAAGATCGATCTCTATTTTTTGTATGGGCTTTGAAACTTTAAAAGGCAGGCACACAGTAAAACAGCTGCCTTTACCAGGAGTGCTTTCAACAGTTATTGTGCCGCCCATCAGGTCTACAAAGTCCTTAACTATTGCCAGACCAATACCCGAACCCTGATTAATAACAGATGCCGGAATGCTGGTTTGAAAGAAACGCTCGAATATTTTTTGCTGCATATCCTCTGCTATACCTATTCCTGAATCATTAACCTTAATTTCCAGAATCGACATTTCGCTCGCCTTTGCTGATATCAACGCAAGCTCCACTTCAACAAGTCCATTCTCCGGAGTAAACTTTATCGCGTTTGACAACAAATTAAAAAGTATCCGCTCTATTTTTTCGCTATCAAATTGAACAACAACAGCATCACCGGCATACCGGAACTTAAATTTAATATGTTTCTTTTCTGCCAGGTCTAAAAACTGTTCGCATGATTCCTTTATACTTTTTATGATATCGCCCTCATGCAAATTTAAATCCAGCTTATGTGCAGATATTTTGCTCAAATCAAGCAACTGATTAATCATATTTAACAGCCGCTTAGCATTCTGATGAACAAGATTCAATTTTCGCTGGCTATCGCGATCATCAGCAGTTTTTAACATTTTTTCTACCGGGGCCAAAATCAGCGATAAAGGAGTTCTGAATTCGTGACTGATATTAGTGAAGAAGTTTATTTTCATCGTATCCACTTCGTGCATCCGGCGCGCTTCTTGTCTTTCCTGCTCAAGGGCAAATTTACTTTCTATCTTTTTAATGCCTCTGTGCCGCGCATATAAAATTGCTCCCGCTATTAATAGCAAATACAGCGTATAGGCTAATGGCGTTTTCCAGAAAGGTGGCGTAATTTTTATAATTAACTTTAAAGGTTTATTAAATGGTTTTCCGGCGCTGTTTATTGCACGTACTTTGAAAATGTATGTACCGGGATCTAAGTTTGTGTAGGTTGCTTTTCTCGCCTTCAGGTCATTAAACCAAGCCTTATCGAAGCCATCCAGTTTGTATTGTAATACAGTTTTGCCTGTATTTAAGTAATTGATATCGGCAAATGCTATTGAAAAAGCATTCTCGTCGTATTTTAAACTGATAGTATCTGTAGCAGATATTGATTTAGATAAAATTACATGGCCATCAATATCCTCGCCGGGTAATAGCGGCTTATTAAACATGAGCAGATCAGTAAAAGCCAGCACCGGTTTATTTTCGGTATAACTTATCTTTGCGGGATCGAATAAATTGAAGCCTGCCGATCCTCCAAAAGCCAGTTCGCCTTTACGGGTTTTAAAATATGCATTCGGATTAAATTCGCTTCCCTGGAGTCCATCGCTTTCGTCAAAATTATGAAACTGATAAGTATACGGCTGATCCTTGCCCGGTTTTAGTACAATGTCAGATAATCCCTTTGACGTACTCACCCACATGTTACCGGAATTATCCTCCAAAATTCCGTTCATCATGTTGTCTGGCAAACCGTCATCTTTTGAGATACGGTAAAACTTATTTGTTTTAGTATCCAATATATTCAGCCCATTGCTTGTACCTATCCACATCAGGCCGCGTCGGTCTTGTGTTATCGATGTAATGTAATTTACTGTAAGGCTATTGGCATTTGCGGGGTCATGTACATAGTGAACAAATTGGCCGGTATTTTTTATTAATACATCGAGCCCATAGTATCCGCCAAACCATAAATTATGATCTTTATCTTCAAAGATCGTAGAAATCAATGCAGAGTTTACTGAATTTGGCTGATTAGGTTGATAGTGAATAAACCTTTGGCTTCCCCGGTCGAACTGGTCCAGGCCTCCCTGAAGCATGCCTATCCATAAACGATCAGACGAGTCCTCCAATATACTCCATACCCGGTCGTCGGCTATAGTAGCGGCGTTTTTGGGGTTATGTCGATAATGAATAAACCGGTTACCGTCGAAACAATCGAGACCACCAAAATAAGTACCGATCCAGAGTTTTTTCTCATGGTCGACACACAACCCTATCACAACATCGTTTGACAACGAGTTGGCGTTATTGGCCTCATGTTTATATTGTTTAAACTTACCGGTAGTGCGATTAAAGTAGAAAAGGCCGCCTCCATTTGTGCCTATCCACAAATTGCCGGCATCATCCTCGGCAAAACGGTTAATATCATTATAATTTAAGCTACCAGGCACTGATGGATAATGCCGGTATACAGGGAACTTAATGATATTTTCCTGATAATAATCAATCCCGCGTTTATAGGTACCGTACCAAACAATCCCCTGGTCATCCACATACAGGACCCCGCTATTCTCAGAAATCGACATCGGATCATCTTCCTGGTTAACAATATAGCGCACCTTAAAGGTACTCCTGTCAATCAGGTTAATTCCGCCGTGATCTGTAGCCACCCATATATTGCCTTTTTTGTCCTCAATAATGCTATTAATAACATTACTGCTCAGCCGTACAATGGTTGAATTGCTATCAAAATGTTGCGATTTATTTTTTTCAGGATCAAGGTAATAAATACCTGTTCCGCCGCCGGCTTCATATAGCCAAAGGCAGTCGTGTTGATCGGCAATAAGCTTGTAAAAATGTTTCGGGTTGCCGGTTTGATTGGTTAATAACCGCGAAGTGTAAACCACTTTCCCGGTATTGATATCAATTTTCTGTAAATCGCCGGTTTCAAATGCCACCCATTCAAAACCATTACCATCGGCCTCAAAGTCAGTAATATTGCCATTTACTAATTGCGCTGTATTGTTGTGTGAGATGATTCGCGTACGATGGCCATTTTTATCGCACACATATATTTCACGGTTATCAAACAGGAACCAGAAATTATCGTTATTGTCGTTTTTAATTAAGTTCGGGAATTGATTTGATTTGAACGGCAATCCCATCTGTTTTTGCACCTGCAACACATTTCTCTCAAACCGCTCAGTTAATGGATCATATATGTTATAGCCGGCATGTGTATTTATCCATAATTTTCCACCCGGCCCTTCCTGTATGCTGTTTATTTCATCATCTGATATTGATGAAGGGTTATTCGCGTCATGCCGAAACACCTTAAATGTGTAACCATCATATTTATCAATACCCTCAAGGGTACCAAACCACATAAAGCCCTTTTTATCTTTATAAATGGCACTGATCTGATTATGGGAAAGACCGGTTTTAATATCCAGATGCAGGAAATGATACTGTTTTTCCTGACCAAAGCACCAGCTTGTTATACATATAAATAACCAGCATATCGATAGCCGCACAAGTCTCATACCTTATCAGTTAAAAAAATCAGGTTATTAATTGCTGTATTATGGTTTATTAAGATACGAATTTTAAAATAATTCCAGACAAATTTACAATCACAATTTAACACTTATCAACCGCCCCTCATAAGTTATTTGTCTGTCGGCTAACAAAGTAGCGCCATCTGCCACACCATGACCGGGCCGCACAAGTACGATATTGAACTTGCGGGTTCCGGCCATTCCCTTAAATCGGCCTCTTCTATTACCGATGGTCAATATTCTTTGCTTATCGTTCCATATAATGTTAAAAACCGCATAGTCGCCCTTTTCATAATCGTAATTATCGTTTTCATCCTCATATACGCTAAAACTACCATCACTTCCCGGATAAACACGTATCTCTGTTGGCTCCGTGGTTGTTTGAGTTGCATATTCAACAGCGGGCCCTATGGGTATAATTGAACCCGCTTTAACAAATAACGGAATAGTTTCAATCGGTGCGTCAGCCTCAATTGCTTTATCTCCATTAATCAATTCGCCATTCCAGAAATTATACCATTTTACGCCTTTAGGCAAATACACATTTCTTGTTTTTTTACCCGAACCTGATTGCCCGCCACTGTATAACTGATCGGTTACCGGGCATACCATAAATGCCGGGCCGAACATATACTGATCGGGAATATTGTACACCAGGCTATCGTTCCTGAAATCAAACGCGAGCGAACGCATGATGGTGTAATTGTCAGTCGTCACTTTGCCCGCGAGCGAATAAATATAGGGCATCAGCTTATAACGCAACTTATCATATTTGAGTAATATGGTTTTGGTTTCTGTACTCCAATTATTTGAAAAAATTGCACGCTCGCCTTTACCATGAATACGGAATATAGGGCAAAAAGCCCCGAATTGAAACCAGCGTGTAAATAGCTCCTGATTTTCAGGCTTTGACCAATCAGGCGATGCCCAATTGTAATGATAGCCGCCAATATCAGATGTCCAGTATGGAATTCCCGAAGTGCAGGCATTGATTCCCTGCGGAATTTGTTCTTTAAATGCTGTGAAAGTACAGCTAATATCAGACGACCACAGCGTTGTTGCATTACGTTGCTGTCCGGCAAAAGCTTGCCGGGTTAAAAAGAAAGCCCTTTTACCGGCAATATCATTTCGCCAGCCATTGTATAAGCCTTTTGTATGTTCAAGCGAATAAGTATTAAAATAATCGATGCCTTTTCCAACACTAAACACACTTTTACGACGGGCATCAAGCAGTCCGCCATTATCAGGTTCACATTGATCGACCCACCAGGCGTCCCAGCCATAGCGTTTAATTAAACTATCGCGTGCCTGTTCCCAATATAATTTCCGTGCGGACGGATTATGCGCATCATAATAGGTATCAAAAGTGTGTGTAACAAAGTTATCCCAGGTAATATCGGTTAAAAATCCTTTTTTCTCTAATGCATCAAAATTGGGCGTTCCTTTTCCGAATACCGGCCAGATAGAGATCATGGCATGCACATGGTCTTTATGAAGCGCCTCAAGCATTGCTTTAGGATCAGGATATCTTTGCTGATTCATTACATGAGCACCTATGGGCAATGGTTCCCAATAGTACCAATCCTGCACAATTGCATCAAGCGGGATATGATTATTCCGGTAGTTATCTTTTACGCTGAGTATCTCGTTTTGGCTGGTGTATTTATCCTGCGATTGAAATAATCCGAACGCCCATTTAGGGAACATCGGCGCTTTGCCGGTAGCTGTTCGGTAAAGACTGATGATATGATCAAAATCGGGGCCGTAGAAAAAGTAATAATCTATTTGTTTGCCGCTTTCGGAAACATACTTAAACCGTGTATTGTTACCTTCACCACCATAAAAATCAGAGGCAGAATAATTATCCCAAAGCAGACCATATCCCCGGGTGGATAATAAAACCGGAATAGCGCCGGTAAGGTACTGAATGGCCATAGTTTGGTTTCGCCCCTTATAATTAATAGATAGCGAATCAAGCGGATGGCAGCCTAATCCAAACAATGCTTCATTAGCAGGCGAATTAAATTCAGTTTGGCAACTGTAAGTAGAAATTCCCGCAACAGTTGACGGCCGCATAACTTTATTACCATCGGCATATTCAGAGCAGATTTTATTCCCCTTAGTATCGTAATAGGTTATAGCATCGGAATTTTTATCGACAATTATTTTAAGTTTTCTTGTCGATATCTGTATGCTCTCGTTGTTACTATTCGTACTAAAAGAAACCGGCTCTTGCCAGGCGTTATTTACAACCAACGACTTTTTATCAGAGAATGCGTTTAAAATGGTGCATTTTACTTCAACAATATCATCTCTGCATATTTTTAATTGCATTAACCCATTGCTAAGTGTAAATGAAACGGTGTTATTGTTTACGCGGAAAGATAGGATACGGGCATTTGCAATACCCGGCATCACAAAAAATGAACAGAGTAAAGTAATGATCAAATAAAAAAATTTGTATTTCACAATAATAATGAGGGTTGAATTTAGAAAGGGACATAAACCGGGGCAATTACCCCGGTTTATTTTATACATATTTCAAGCGAGCTTTAAGAAACAAGGCATGCTTTTAAATTAGCGTGCCTGTATCTTAATCTGTTTTAGAGCCCTGCACCTTTTTTCAGCGAATCCAATGTCCGCTGATTTTGGATAGTATTATGTTGGCGATCGATTACATCGCTGGCCCAAATAAATGGTTGCACCCCATTTGCTTTAGCCTGTTTTTCTACATAACTATAAAAGTGCATCTGAGAGTTAACCGACAATAGCGAATCTGCCGGATACCCTTTTAATTTATCAGCATGATATCCGGTGCCAAATTCGCCCATAATCATTGGTATTCCCTTTGAAGTAAAGTTTGCTTTGGCCGTTTTAAATATAGAATCTACATAAGACTCTTCATTAGACGTTGAGTTACGGTTAAGGAAAAGCGGGTTGGTTGTATGGAAGTTTTTCCCCCAGAAATACGCTTCTTTTCCCCAGCTTGCGTCAGCAGATAATATGCAAAAGGTTGAAGGTGTATAATAATGAAACTCGATTATCATTTTATTTGGCACCTTATCAGTAAGGGCTGTCACTGCTTTATACACGTTGCCTGGTTTAAGGAATTGGTTAGCCAGATCAATTGATGTAGACGGCGCCTGAATGATCAGCGAACGATAGCTATTTTTACCACCAGTGCTGCGCACTGCATTAATAAACGTTTGGTGATAACGCATCAGGGTATTTGTTGTTGGAGCATCCGTGGCATTGGGCTCGTTGGCGCTGGCAAACATTAAATGTTCGTCAAAATCCCGCAACGTGGTGGCTATTTGTTCCCAAAATGCTTTTTGTTTGGCATTAATAGAATCCTGTTTAGCGCCTGTTGCGATACAATCCAGCCATCCGTCATTAACGTGATCATTTACCATTACGTACATATGGTCGTTAAAGCAATACTGAACCACCTGTTTTACACGAGCGAGCCATACCGGATCTATTTGTGCAGTTGCCTGGTTGATTACATGTGAATCATTATATTGGATGGGTATTCGTATAGCATTAAACCCAGCTGCTTTTATCACATCAATCAGCGATTGAGTAATTACCGGCTGCCCCCAGGTAGTTTCGTCAACCGGTGCTTCCATAGTGTTATAAATATTATAGCCCATGGTAATGTTGGCTGTTAGTTGCATGGCAGTGCTTGTCATACCTGTTTGATCGGGCGCGGTTGGTGATGTATTATAGGACGGATAAATATTGGCATCCTGAAATACGGTAATACGCCTGCTTTGGCCGTTAGTTGAGTTTAAAACCAAAAGCACAGTTCGCGAAGCGCCTGATTTATTAACCAAACCCGTTAAACTAATTGTTGCATTGCCGCTTCCGCCTGACGTTTGACTAAAATGCAACCATCCAATACCTGCAGTGTCAACGGTCCATGCAGCATTTGATGTAAACGCCAAAGCAACAGTACCGCCACTTGCTGGTATAGTATCTTTCATATTAGAAATTGTAAGTTGCGGAGCACCGGCCCCACTTTTTTTGCACGAAACGACAGTTAAAACCGCAAAAAGTAGTGTCACAATCTTATATAACGCCCCAATGTTTTTTATCATCATTATTTTCATATTATGTTAGTTAAAAAGCTTCACAGTAATGAGTAACTGTGAAGCCTTTGATTATTTAATTTTTACAACTCTTAAATTGTCAAAAGCGGCATAAAAGCCGGTAGTAGTTGCCGATTTACTGTAGTTATGGATATATACCGTGCATGCAGTATTTCCTGTAGGCCCTGTCAGATCGGTGATCTTAGCTAACGGAGTACCTTCACCATCGCCAAGTGTAGGATCGGATGCCTTAAACGATGATAGAGGAATAGTTACCGTTATCCAGCGTTTTGTAGTATATGATGCTGTAGAAGTTGCAGTTACCTGCCATGGCTCCCATCTGGCTATATAACCGCTAACGCCGCTTAGAATATCAATTGAACCGCCATTCCAGTCGTGAGGAACGCTGACTTCGAATTTAAATGCCCATTTGCCCGGCGAATCGTTTAAATTGGCTGTTGGCACCCATTGTGCCCCATTCATGAGTATGGCATAATTAGAATAGGTATTGCCCTCTCCACTTGCCAATGAACTTGTTTTTAAAACCATAAACTGGCTTGAATTACCAGGGAAATCTGGCGTATATGGCGGCCATCCGCTGCTTGGATTACCGCTGTACAGATTTGCGCCTCCCCACCATTGCCAGTTAAAAGCACCGCTCCATTCCCAATTTGATATTGCACCGGTAGCGATATCATTAACATTGTACACGGTAGTAGCAGTACCAAATTTTGTGGTAACCGATGCCGGTCCGCTTTGTGATGTAGATGGCATAACAAAACCAATAGAATTTCCTTTACTTGATAAGGAATAGGAGTTGATTGCAGTGCCAGCAAATGTTAGCTTTTGAACAGCTTTAAAATAGGTACCATAAATATAAACTGAATCGCCAGGATTGGCATTTTCGTCGGAAATACCGGTAATGGTTGGCGTAGCATTGATGGTATCTTTAACCGTACCCGACTTAGTGGTCACCACCACCAGACTGGTAGGCGTTGCTGTTGGCATAAGAAAACCAAGAGCAGTTCCGTCAACGCTTGATTTAAACGACGGAATGGTAGTTCCTCCGTATATAAGGTGTTGTACCAGCACTAAGTTCGTGCCATATAGATAAACCGAGTCGCCGGGGTTGGCAAACACATTCGATATAGCCGTAATAGTTGGCGCACCCGGACCTAATTTAAACGCAAATGTTGTTGAACCGCCGGGCGTTTTATAGTTAACTGTATAGAGCTTTGTGGTATCGATAGTAGAAAACACAATTGCAGGTATTTGCACTACCGCACTGTTCGGTGCAAATAAAGCAGAATTAAAACTTGCAGGCACACCATCAAAACTGATTTGAGTTGCATTTTGCAGATTTTGCCCTGTTATAACTACCCATTGACCATTTGCTACAGCACTATGCAAAACCGTATCATTAGGTGAGGCCACATAATTCCTAATCGCCGTGATGACAGGGGGCGTAGTGCTATCGCTGTTCTTCTTACAGGCCGGAAGTAAAGCCACTATCGTTAGCAGCAATGGCAACAAGCATAAGCGGATATCTAATTTCTTTTTCATAATCATATATCTTTAGTATTAATTAATAATAAGGGACAGGAGGCTGCGCTAATTTTGGATCGGTAGTTACTTCAGATGCCGGAATTGGCAATGTAAAGGAACTAATTGTTGCCGGTAGCGTAGGTACCGCAGTCGTGGTGTCTCGTTTTGCTATGTGTGTCTTAGGATCGTAAGTAAAAGTGTACCTTTTCTGCGTGTTAAGAAGGTTAACGGCTTTAGTAGGCTGGTAATAAGAAAGCCTCACCAGGTCAATCCAGTACTGGCCCTCAAAAGCCAGTTCAACTCTTCTTTCCTTTAATATGCTGTCGGCATTCAATACCATTACCGGGTCCACACCTGCCCGGGTGCGTACTTTGTTAAAGTACAAAAGAGCGTCGCCATCGCTTGTGGTTGCATTGTTGCCTAAAATAGCTTCGGCATATACCAGGTACACATCGGCCAGCCTCAGCATGGCAAAGTGCTCAGGTGACGACCACATGGTCATTGTAGGCGAATTATTATCTTTTTCATTACCCACAATATGCTTTTTCATACATATACCGGTTGACTTATAGCCGCCATCGGCAGCATCCAATTCGGGATAATAATCGCCGGTGAGCATAATAGTGGCTTTGCGGCGCACGGTATCTTTAGCGCTGTACATCTGATACAGGTCGTAGGTTGGCTGCAGGGTCTGCCATCCGCCACTCTTTTGCGCATTTATGGTGGCGCTTGGTGAATAATAGGTTTGTAACAAATTTCCAAATCCATACCCCACACCAGCAGCCCATTGTACTGCGAACAATGATTCAGGGTTATCATTATACTGTGTCCGGAAAAGGTTATAATAGCTGGAGAATAATTGTAATCCGCTATTTTTACATACGTTGCCCGCATATTTCTTGGCGCTGTCTAATAATGCCTGGTTGCGCGAGCCGTTTTGACCCCAGCCAGACATGGTGAGGTATACCTTACCCAGCAGCCCCTGTGCCGACCAGGTGGTTACACGGCCAGGTTCGTCCGTAACAGGAAGCTTTTGTGCTGCAAATGTGAGGTCTTTGGTAATAAATTTATAAACGTCCGATACCGTGTTACGTGGCAGGAGCGGATTAGTTATCAATTTTGTGTTATCCTCCACAATAGGCACAGCCCCCCAATAAACTACCAGATGGTAATAAGCCATCGCACGGATAAACCGGGCTTCAGCAATTGCACTGTTTTTGGTTGCCGCCGGTATGGAAGAAGACGCTTGCTGATTTATAGCATTTATAACCATATTGCATTGCCCAATAATATTGTAAAGGCCTGCCCAGCCGCTCGAAACAATGCCGTTTTGCCCCGTAATTGTACGTGTGTACAACTGCATCAAATCGCCATAATAAGTGTAAAAGGCAGTTCCGGGCAGTCCGTCGCCGAGTAATAGCCAGGGCTGCTGCCATTGAAACCAAGGGGCACCGCCATAAAGGTTTGCTGTAGCAAGACGCAGGTCGTTAGGGGTTTGATAAAAATTATTGGAACTGATCTGCGAGGTGGACGGTCGGTCCAGGAAATTTTTTTTACACCCTGCAACCGCTGCTCCGAGTAGCAGTATAATTGCAATTTTTTTAATCGGTTTCATATATCTCTCTTTGAATTGGTGATAATCTTATTTGTTAAAGGTGATGTTAGCGCCTACGGTATACACGCGTGGTTGCGGATAGTAGCCACTGTCCCAGCCTGCCTGCAATGGGTTCCACGATCCGATCTCAGGATCCATGCCCTGATATTTAGTAATGGTGAACACATTGGTTACCGTAGCATAAATCCGGATGGAATGCACGTATATTTTCGACAACAGGTTTTCTGGCAAGCGATAACCTAACGTAATGTTTTTACACTTCAGAAACGAGCCATCCTGTATGTACAGGTTGGACGAACGCGTGTTATCGTTGGTATTATCATTTCGTAAGCCAACAACGTTTGTGTTGGGATTGGTAACGTACACGTTGTTAACGTCGGATGCAGAACCAGCCGGGTTTACCAGGGCCAAACGCGCATAATTCAATACCGATGTAAAATAAGCCGTGCTGGCTATAGGATTGGTTTGCTGTATCGACATCTGGTTAAACACCTTGTTGCCATAGTCGCCGCTAAAGAAAAAGTTCAGGTCAAAATTCTTATAGGTAAACGAGTTGTTGATACCGTACTGGAATTTCGGAATCGGTGAGCCTAAAAAGGTCTGATCCCTTGAGTCAATAATACCGTCGCCGTTCAGGTCTTTGAACTTGCGGTCGCCATACCAGATACCGCCGCCCGCTGGTGAAATTGGATAGACCTTGCCGCTTTGGTCAACAGGCAGGGCGTGTGTTTGGAAATCCTTAGGGTTGGCAAATACACCATCGAATATGTAGCCGTAAAACTCACCAATGGGTTGGCCCACAACCGTTTTCTCCACTACCTCGTTATTTGTGTAGGATGTTTGGGTCAGGCTGGCGTCTGAGCCACCATTACCCAGGCTGAGCACCTTATTAACGTTGCGCGATAATGTAAAATCGCTTTTCCAGCTGAAATCTTTGCGACTGATATTGGTCGTGCTGATATGAAAATCTACGCCCCTGTTACGCATGGAACCCACATTGGCATAAGGTGCGGCCATTGCTCCGGGCGAATAACCAGTGGTAGTACCCGAATATATAGGAAGCGGCTCTGCCAGCAACAGGCCCTTTGTTTCGCGATCATAAACATCGAGCGAAAAGCTTATCCGTCCGTTAAAAAAAGTACCATCAATCCCCGCATTATAATAGTCTGTTTTTTCCCAGGTTACGTGCGGGTTAGGTAAGTTGCTTTGAAACTGTGCTATGCCTGATAAACCGTTTGCCTCGGTTGTTAGCTGTGTTACATAAGTATTACCCGGAATATTCTGGTTGTTGGTAAGTCCGTAACCAAGGCGCAGCTTCAGTTCGTTTATATCCTTTACACCTTTCAGGAAATCTTCGTTATTGAGTTTCCAGGCAAATGCACCCGAATAGGTAAGACCCCAGCGATTGTTTGCCGGAAAGCTTGATGAACCATCGTCGCGTATATTACCGGTGAGGAGATATTTGTCTTCCCATGAAAAATTAATACGCCCAAAATAGGACTCTGTTGAATTACCCGGCCCATAGCTGCCAGAGTTGGTAGCCGATGTTGGATCGCCTGCGCTAATTGCCTGTACAGCGTTCGATGGGAAATTTGTACGGTTGGCGCCGACATTTTCAGACCAGTTCGACTGCGCTTCGTGCCCAGCTAAAGCATTTATAGTAAACTTATTGAAATTATGGTTATAGGTTAAAAAACTACGTATTACTGTATAAATATTCTGCGACATATCCGAACTGCCGCTGTTTGTACCGTTAATAACCTTACCAAAGGTATAAGTAGGTGTAAAATTATCTGCGGTACCAAAATCGAAATTGCCTGATGCTTCCGTGCGGAATGACAAGTCTTTTGTAAACTGTATTTCTGCGTATGCGTTGCCAAATGCCTGGTTTCTTGTTGATACGTTGGTTACCAATTGGGCTATCGCCACAGGGTTCACAATACCAGGCACCCAACCTTCAGGGTCGGTAACTCCTCCCCATGATCCATCCGAGTTCTGTACCGGTACATCCGGGGTAAGGCTTAATGCAGAGTTAATTACGCTGGAAGCAGTGGTGTTTTGGTTTTGATTGATATGCGCTAATTGAAGGCTTGTACCTACTTTTAACCAACTAGTAGTTTTATTATCCAGATTCAGGCGAACTGAATACCTTTTGAAATAAGACCCAAGTGCTATACCCTGCTGATTGAAATAAGAGCCCGATAATAAATATTGAGTCTTAGCATCACCACCGCTTACGGTTACCGTATGGCTGCTCATCGGCGCTCTGCGGAATAGCTCCTTTTGCCAATTGGTACCTAAGCCTAAGTATTGCGGATTGGCAAATTGGTCTTGTTTGGTAGCAAAGCCCCAAACTGTTGAACGGGCATTAATAAACGTAGCATATTGCCGCAGGTTCATAGTTGGAAGTTCGCTCGGTATTTCCTGGTCGCCCTCGTAAAAATCGTAGTTTACCGTTGGTGCGCCTGCTTTGCCTCTCTTGGTGGTAATCACCACAACACCATTAGTAGCCTGCGAACCATATATGGCTGTGGCCGAAGCGTCTTTCAATACGTCGATAGTCTCTATATCGGCCGGGTTGATGGAATTCAAAGGGTTACCGCCATTGCCCGGATCACTCACCGGCGGAATAATAATACCATCAATTACATACAATGGCGAGTTGGAGCCGGTAATTGACGAAACACCTCGTATCTGTATGGATACGCCACCACCAGGCTGCCCCGATATTTGCTGAACCACCACGCCCGCAACTTTACCTTGCAGTGCCTGATCAAAAGTGGTTGGCAGGGTTTGACGGAGGTCGTCGCCTTTTATCGAACTGATAGAGCCCGTAACGTCTTTTCTTTTGCTTTTGCCATAACCAATAACAACCACTTCGTTCAGGTCACTGGATGTGGGGTTTAGTTTTACATTAATAGTACCGGCCTCTTTAACTATTACTTGCTGTGTTGAATATCCCAAAAAAGTAAAGACGAGCACGTTGCCCGGTGCAGCCGATATGGAGTAACTGCCATCGTTTGCAGACACAGTACCGGTGGCAGTTCCTTTAACTTTAATATTTACGCCCGGTATTGGCTGAGAATTGTCGGTACCAGTTACCTTTCCGACAATTTTGAGCGATTGTGCATGGCCCGAAACATATAGAAACATGCACATTGTAAATAATGAAATAATGCGTTTCATCCTTCTTTGTAAATTTTTATCCATCTTATAAAGGAATTTTAAGTTTTCTGATAATTGGCTCATAGTCAATGGTTAACACAGATTAAATTTTTACTCATGCTTAATTTTGGTAAATAATGGTTCATAATTATTAGTTGATTTGGTTAATTTCTTCTCCGTAGCGCAACGTTATTTAGCCACACAAAAAGAACAGGTACTGTTCAGCAGACCTTCAATATATTTTGAGGTCCTTATTGCGTACTATGTCTGGGTTCAAACAGGTACAAGAGTATATTCCCTTGATGGCTTAAATAATTGGTCGAACTGATAACCGGGCGAAACCCGTTATTATCATGGTTACTAATGTATGGGGTTACTTAAAAAAGGCGGCTGCTGTATTGTTAATGTTTAACTGCTAAATTGTTAATTAACCATCACTTAAAATCACTGATAATCAAATAATTAACCTTGAAAAAAGTTTAGCAACATTTAAACACTACAAGTAATTGGCTCGCATCATTAGGCTTTTTGTAATAAGTCCTTTACAAAAAAATAATTAAAAGCAGCCAGCGTCAGTCTGTTTTGCGGTCTGTTTTAAAGAGGCTTGCATGATTGAAAACCGGAGATTAAAAGCTGTAATTATTTTTTGCCATGAGGTTTCTACGCCCGGTTTCGGATAATATAATTATTGCAACTAAAGCAAGGGAAACATTACTATAAGGTTTACTGCATTGATAAATATGTTTTTGCTTCACATTATAATAAAATTCAATTAGCGGTATTCATATCATTTTGGTAAACATTTGAGATGGTAATCGATAACATTTGTATCCGTTAGGTAAGCGGCTGGATAATAATTTTGCAATATCCAATTATATCAAAGTTCGTTTTGGCAACCTGAGTAAGCGCAGCTAACTTTTTCGGTCCCTTAAAACATCACTACCAACTGAAACCGTAGTTTCATTTATTAAGGATATAATGGTTAAATAGAATATAGTAATAGTAAGTGTTAATAAAAACGGCCATGTACGATTGTGCATGGCCAAAATTTTTGAAATGGTAAGACGTATAATACTCCTCTTTGCAAGCCTGTTTCCGGTAATGGCCGTTGCACAAAGCCAGCAGGTTAGAACAATCTACATTAATTATAATAAAGAAAAAGGGCCGTTAAATACCGCCTTTAAAACATGCGTGGGCGCCGGCCGTGCTAATGAAGGTTTAAGAGCGGATTGGCAACAACAGTTGGCCATTGCTCGAAAAGAATGTGGTTTTAAGTATATCCGCATGCATGGCCTGCTAACGGATGATATGGCGGTGTATCGCGAAGATGCAAAGGGAAACCCTGAATACAATTACCAATATGTTGATGCATTATATGATTATATTGTTAGCATTGGAATGAAACCCTTTGTAGAGTTAGGTTTTATGCCGTCGGCATTAGCAAGCGGCAGCAAAACCATTTTTTGGTGGCGGGGAAATGTTACTCAGCCGAAGGATTATGATAAATGGGCCGCTTTGATACAAAACCTTACACGTCACTTTACAGAAAGATACGGACGTGACGAAGTAAAGACATGGTACTTCGAGGTTTGGAATGAGCCGAACTTAAAAGATGGCTTCTGGGTGGGTTCGCGGGATGATTACTTCAAATTGTACCGGTATAGCGCAGAGGCTGTTAAAAGCGTTGACAAAGATTATAAGGTTGGAGGACCTGCTACTGCAGGTGCTGCCTGGGTGCCTGAAATGATACAATTTTGCTCAAAAAATTCTGTACCGATTGATTTTATCAGCACACATGCTTATGGTGTAAAACAAGGTTACTTAGATGAATATGGTTCAACAGGAACCGTACTCGATAAAAATCCGGCCGCTATTAGTGGCGATATTATTAATTCACGCAAGCAGATCCAGGCTTCTGCAATACCGGGTTTAGAACTGCACTATACTGAATGGAGCGCCTCTTATACACCGGCAGATCCTATACACGACAGCTACCATGAGGCTGCTTACATATTGAATAAAATTAAACAAACCGGAGGCGCCGCTAACTCGATGTCGTACTGGACATTTACTGATATTTTTGAAGAAGCCGGCCCAAGGTTTACGCCATTTCACGGCGGTTTTGGGCTGATGAACATAGAAGGCATTAAGAAACCGGCGTATTATGCTTATATGTTCATGAACAAGCTCGGCAATACCGAATTACTCAACGCCGATAGCTCCTCATGGGCATGTAAAGACAAAAAAGGAGGCCTTCAGGTACTTGCATGGGACTATACCTATACCCTACCCGATTCGGTGAATAACCAAGCTTATTATGTACGCGATCTGCCTGCCAAATCAAAGGGCATGGTCAGGTTATTAATTTCAGGTATACCACAGGGAAATTACCGTCTTGAAGTTTCGCAAATCGGCTATAAATCAAACGATGTTTATAGTACTTATCTTACAATGAACAAGCCTGATCAGTTAACAAAGAATCAGGTCGAAATATTAAAGGGACAAAATGATGGGCAGCCAAAAGAAAAGAAAAACGTTACAATTGACTCCTCAGGTAAGTTTTCGATTGAGCTGCCACTGCGGGAAAATGATGTGTATCTATTTAATTTAATTAAAAAATAAACACGTTAACTTAACACCTTCCAACAAGATTAACCGAATACTAACAAAGAGCAACTATAACTCGACTATACATATAACCTAATACAATAAACTATTATTATGAAGGTAAAAAACACTTTTCTTCTTCTATTCATCTTCTTGCTGTTTCTAAGTACAAAACTTTTTGCAAATGCCGATTTCAGGCTGCATTCGCCCGATAACAAAATCGAAGTGAATATTACTGCCGGCAAAGCCGGTGTATTTTATAGCGTGAAGGTAGACAATCAGCAGATCGTCAATTCATCCGGATTAAACATTCAATTGCAAGACGGCTTAAACATTTGCACCGGGGCTGTACTGACAGGACAGGTACGCCACAGCAACAACAGCATTTGGGAAAACCGGCTGGGAAAAACCAGGTATATCAGTGATCATTATAATGAAATCACGTTGCATTTACAACAGCCACAAAATAAACTGCCATTTGATATTGTATTCAGGGCATATAACGATGGGATAGCATTCAGATACCGGTTCAGCAAATTATCCGGCGCAGATACGCTTAAAATACATACAGAAAGCAGCCAATTCAATTTTGCAAACGATTATGCTGCATACATGGGATATAATCAGGGATATACATTTGGAGGGCCGCAGGAGTGGGAGTTTAAAAACAGGAAACTAAGCACGATTAAGCCTGATTCTGTAGTTGGGTTACCGTTGGTTATTAAAACACCTGCAGCCTGGGTTGCTATTGCAGAGGCTGATCTTTTGGATTGGTCGGGAATGTGGATTACTGCCGATACCAACAAAGGCGGAACTTCGACCAAGTTAGTTTCATCACTTGCACCACATATTCAAAAGGCCGGTTGTGTTGACGTTACAACGCCACATTCATCGCCCTGGCGGGTTCTGATGATAGGCCGTGATGCGGGTAAATTAATTGAAAGCAATATCATTGTAAATTTAAGTACTCCTTCGCTGATAGGCGACGCATCCTGGGTAAAACCGGGCATATCGGCTTGGGATCATTGGTGGTCGGGCGGTACAATAATGACTACAGCCGTCATCAAGCAGTATATTCAGCTCGCTGCCGATATGCATTGGCCTTATCAACTGATAGACTGGCAGTGGTATCATGCATTTAATACCCCTGATGCTGATATTACTGAGGTAAACCCGGCACTCAATATGAATGAGGTGCTGAATTTTGCAAAACAAAAAGGAGTTCGTTTATGGGTTTGGTTGTATTGGAAAGATGTAGACAAGAATGATGCGTACAAGAAGGCATTTGCGCTATATGAAAAGTGGGGATTAGCCGGCGTTAAAATAGATTTTATGGAAAGGGACGACCAGGAAATGGTAAACTGGTATGAAAAAATAACCAAATGTGCCGCGGAGCATCACTTAATGGTTGATTTTCATGGCGCTTACAAACCAACCGGACT
>JBQCIS010000034.1:0-6201 GCA_051953515.1 Mucilaginibacter sp. | reverse complement strand
CACTTGTTTGTTGTACTTACTGCGTTTGTTGGCCAGGGTGATCAGGATCATCAGCAGGCTGACGATAAAGAAGACCCAGGTCATGCGGTTTAAAAAAGGAATTGGGCCGATGTAGCCGTTTGTAACCTGCGGCAAAAATTTAAACAGTATGGACAACGGGATAGTTACCGCCGCTCCTGTAAGCGCGGCTGCGGATGTGGTCCGTTCCCAGAAAAAGCCGAGTAAGAAAATGGCCAGGATTCCCGGCGAAATAAAACCGACATATTCCTGTATAAACTGGTAAACCTGGTCAAAACTGCGCAGCGCGGGCGCTATGCCTATGGCAATAAGTGATGCCACGATAACCACTATCCGGCCCACGTTCACCATTCGTTGCTCAGATGCTTCTTTGTTCAGATATTTCTTGTAAATATCAAGCGTGAAAATTGTCGCTATGCTATTGCATTTCCCCGCCAGTGAGGCTACTATAGCGGCGGTAAGCGCCGCGAAGGCCAAACCTTTCAAGCCGGTGGGCAGTAGGTTCATAAGTACAGGGTACGCATGGTCAGGCTTTAGCGTGCCAGACGCATCCGTCATTTCGGGATGATAAAATCCATGATTGTAAAGCACATAAACCGCTATGCCCGGTATCACTACTATAACCGGTACAAGCAGCTTTAAAAAGGCAGCGAACATCAGCCCGCTACGGCCCGTTTTCAGGTCGGCACCTAATGCCCGTTGGATGATGTACTGATTACATCCCCAGTAGTTCAGGTTGTTGATCCACATACCTCCGGCCAAAACGGCTATACCCGGCAGGTCATTATAAAATTTATGCCCCGGCGGAAAGATCATGTGGAAGTGATCGCTCGCGTTTCTTTTTAACAAAGGCAGGGCATCGAATACCGTTTTTACACCCAGCTTACCCGCTATTAAGTGCAGGGCGAGGTAACAAGTGACCAGGCCACCCATAATCAGAATGAAAACCTGCACCACGTCGGTATAACCGATCACCTTCATGCCGCCAAGTGTAATAATGATGGAGAATATACCCAGCGCTATGATACAGGCCGTAAACGATATGCCGGTAATGGTTTCGATGGCGGCAGCGCCTAAAAAGTATATGGAAGTAAGGTTTACAAACACATATACCAGCAGCCAGAAAACAGCCAGAACAGTGCTTACCGTATTATCATACCGCGTTGAAAGAAACTGCGGCATGGTATAAATTTTATTTTTGAGATAAATGGGCAAAAAGAATACCGCTACGATAATGAGTGTGGCGGCGGCCATCCACTCGTAACTGGCAATGGCCAGCCCCATGGCAAAGCCGGAAC
Source organism: Mucilaginibacter sp. (assembly GCA_051953515.1). Classification (GTDB taxonomy): domain Bacteria; phylum Bacteroidota; class Bacteroidia; order Sphingobacteriales; family Sphingobacteriaceae; genus Mucilaginibacter. The sequence goes on along the minus strand of JBQCIS010000034.1, from coordinate 4,885 downwards.
CCGACATGCCGATAAAGTGTTCGGCTGATATATTGGATGCGATGATGGATGCACCTATGGCCCACCAGGTAAGCGAACCTTCGGCCAGGAAATAATCCTTTGTTTTACTGTGTGCAGACCGCTTGTTGCGATATACCCAATACCCGTAACTACTAACTACAATAAAGTAAATAAAGAAAACTACATAATCGTAGTTAGAAAGATGATTCATTTATAAAAGGCTTTAATCGGATAACCTAAAGGTGCCAAAATTTATAGCGAAATGCAGGGTTATCGCTGCCTTTATTTACGTAAACGATTACGTAACAGGAAATTGGTAGTTTGCCAAAGCTGTTTGGCTAATTTATTGAATACGAATATTTTGCTTGGGATCTCCGGGGATTTTTATGTCGTTTATCTCCGATGAAATTACCTTGTTGAGGACAATTACAGGTTGTGCTTTTACCTGTGGGATAACGACCTTGTTCAGGCTCAATCCCTTTACATCATCGGCAATAAAAGCCGGGCGGAAATCGGCACCATTGCAGGTCAGTATCATGTTTCTGATCTTTATCCCATCGGCATGCCTGATATAGAAACCCCAGGCAGGTAGTTCGCCAAACATAGAAAACTCAGGGTAGTCGGCTATTTTTTCCGGCACTTTTTCAAGGCTGTCAAGGCCGAAATTGGCTACAGTCTTTTTGGCATTGCCGTGGTAATTGATGGTGATGTTCTCCAACGTAACATCTTCAACCCTGCCATCCGGAATGCCTGTAATGGATGAGGGTATAACGTTATGAGGGGCGCCAACAACCGGCCCTTCCATAGGGTAACCGGCATCAGGTTTACCGGCGGGCACATCAACCTTTACATTGCCGATATATACCCTGCGTAATATACTCATTGGGCCGTTTTTGTAGCGATGGCCAAGCCTTACCACAATGGCATTGCCGGTATTTACAGCCGTAATATCGCGGATGCTAACATCCTCCAGCAACGCGCCGTCAACCGTTTCAACCGCTATGGCCGAACGGTAGGTATCATAAACGCTGATATGCTCGATCTTGATATTCTTAAACCCGCCAAATGAAGCTGTGCCAAATTTTACAGCGCTGGCACTCGAGCGTACCCGGCAATTGCCCACGTAAATATTTTCGCACGCGCTATTCCTGTCTTCCGATTTGAGGCAGATGCCGTCGTCCGCTACATTAAAAAAGCTGTTGGTCAGCTTTACATTTTTGCTGTCTACAATATCTATCCCGTCATTGTTCCAGTAGGTATTGCTCTCTACCTTTATGCTATCGATCACCAGGTTGGTACAATTCTTATAATTTTCTATCCAGCACAGGCCATGTTTAATGGTAACATCCTTTACCTGTATGCCATCGCAATTTTTAAATTCGATCAGTTTAGGACGATTGTCTTCCGTTGGCCGCATTTGGTGCCATGGGTTGGGCTTGCGCCATTCGCTGTCTGCCAAAGTACCTGCATGCAAACGGCGGTAAATATCCTTTAGCAATTCATCTCCCTGTCCGTCAATAGTACCAGGTCCGGTTATGGCGATGTTTTGCTGATGGTTGGATACAATAAGCGCCGAAGCCTTACCTGCGCCATAATCAGCGCGTACAGTACTGCCCAGTAGGGTAGCACCCTTATCCAAATGCAATTCCACTCCCGATCGCAGATTGATTACTCCTGTAACAAACTTTCCCACAGGGATCACTACACGTCCGCCGCCATGGGTGGTAGCTTCATCTATAGCTTTCTGTATGGCAGCGGTATTGTTAGTTTTGCCATCGGCAATAGCGCCATAATGTTTAACATTATAGGCTTTTATTTGTGCCGATGCTGTTATAGCGGTAAAGCCAGACAGCAAAATAACAGGGAGTGCTTTTAGATATTTCATTTGGTATGTGCGATGTGATTATACTTTGAGGAACAATTTATTGCGATACAACAGATACAGAAATACGAGTTGCAACAGTGTAACGCTTATGGCCATCCATACTGCCTGCCAGGCTAAGGGGGTTAAATGAATAAGGCCGCCAAACAGGTAAGATGCCGTATGCCCGAAATCAACCAACCCCTCCGAACAGAGATAGATCAGTATGGAATTGGTGCCGATCCACACTAAAGGGATGGCCCATTTTTTTAACCCTGCCACATCAATAACGAGGTAGAATACAGATAAAAATATCACGCTCCAGCCACCAACATACAGGGTGAATGAGCTCGACCACAACCGTTTATTGATCGGAAATTCGAAGTTCCACAACAAGCCTAATCCTATTAATACCAAACCGGCAACAAAAAGCATCAGCCCCTTTTTGTACATGGGCCAGCGGGGAGAATCCCATTTTAAAAAACTACCTGCAAATACCCCCAGCAAAGCAGTACTGATAGCTGGTATAGTAGATAATATCCCTTCAGGATCGTGCACCGTATCGTGCAGGCGGCCGGGGAGCAATAGCCTGTCTATATAAGATTCAAGCGAGCCCTGCATGGTTAATACGCCCGGGCCATATCCCGGAACGGGAATAAACATCATGGCTGCCCAATAGCCCGCCAAAAGCGCCGCACACCATACGATCTGCCCGCGAAGATTGAAATTAAGGTAGATAATACCGGCAAAAAACCAGGCGAGACCGATGCGCCCCAATACACTGGCAAAACGCGTATTTTCATACCCATTAAATTTTAATGCGCCGTTTACTACCATACCCAGCAAAATGAGTATAACCGTGCGCCGCAGCATGGAAATATAGATATCCCGCTTTGATTTTGCAGGCAATTGATTGGCTGATGATACCCCCGCCTTTGCCATTCTGTTACCCATGGAATAAGGCATGGATACCCCCGCAATAAACAAAAACAGCGGAAATATCATATCATAAAAAGTAATGCCGTTCCATACGGTATGGTGTAACTGGCCCGAAAACCACAGCAGCACCGGCCATTGCGTGGCCTTTGCCAGCGTGTGCACGATCTGCTCACCACTCATTATCCAAAACATATCAAACCCGCGCAGCGCATCAAGGGATACCAGTCTTTTACCCGTTTGCTTAGTGGACGTGGCTTTCATTTGAAGTATTTTACTATCACTCATAGGACTCACCTATCATCTTACGATATTTTTTATAGATCATATCAGCCTGCGTAATGCTGCTGCCGCTGGTTTGCAGCGGGTAGCTTTTATGGCTGTTCACCCATTGCCACTCCCATTGACGAATGGTTTTGTCGAAGGCCTTCAAGTCAGCCTCTTTTCCCTGTTTTAATGCAGCATCCAGCAGGGTAAAGAACTTTTCCCAGCGCACCTTATAAAAATCATTCAATAAGCCGCTCCATTGCCTGCACGAATACTCGTGCAAAGGGCTGTTGGCATCGCCCCAAAGTGTGATCAGGTCGCGGGCATTGCGCTCGTATAAATCTTTTTCGGCAAGCGTGTTGCCCTGTTTGCGGGCATCGGCCAGCCACGGGCCCAACAGGAAATCTTTACGTGTTGCCAGCAGGGCGTCCATATCGCTGATAAGTTGCACGTACTGGCGGCTGTATTTTTCAAAATCGGCAATGTTTTTCTGGCGATATGCGTTAACCCACTTGCTTTGCAGCGGCAAGGCATAATTGGCCAGGGCCTGCCGGGTTACATCTACCAGATCGTACCTGAAGCCATCGCTATTGCTGCAGGTTGGGATAGCTTTTATCATCGCGTCCCATGCCGGTAAAAATTCTTTTGGTTTATAATTGAGTGTGGTATGCGTCCATGCTGTATTTGAGTCGAGCGTAGGGCGCCCGGTTATGATCGACTCCGATCCATCCCTGATGATCTTCCCTCCATTATAAACAGTACTGTGTAATACCTGCCAGGCCTTTTGCGTGTACTGGTTAATACGTCCGTAGCGGTCTAATTGATATTGCTTCAGCCATTCACTCACATTAATGGGTTCATCCTGCCAGGTATTGCCGGTCATGAGTTCATACAATACGGGGTTTTGTTCTATGGCTTCCATCGTAAGGCCTATGCCCTCCAGATGTTTCGAATTGGGGTCTTTTAATGCTTCGGCCGGGCCAAGTGCAACTTGGTCCATGCGGCCAAACATTACAATATTGCCGCCGAAGTTGTGCAGCATATTCCATATCCAGGGTTTACCGTAAAATGCATCAGTACGTTTCCAAACCGGTTCGGTTTCGGTGGTAAGGTCGAGAATGATCATGTGGTTATCCGGTACGGCGTCAAGCAATGCCTTAATCTGGGGCGTTTTCCAAAACTTACTGTCGTTATAAAATAGCCATCCCTGCATTACCCAGGTTGCTTTAGGGTCGGCATTGCTCATGGCCTGGTATACCCTTGCGCTCAGAGCCGCGAGGTACGTAGTATCGTTGGTTGGCGGCTCGTTTTCGTTAAAAGTATCAGCGGAGTACAGGTGATCCGTGCCGTAAAGCCGGGTTTGCGTTTCAATGAATTTGCGGCCTATTTCGGCAAAAAGCGGATCCTGTGTATCTAAAATATAAGTATCGGCAAAGCCGTTGTTCCAGTTTATCTTTTTAAGTTTTGATGCGGGAAAGTGTTTTGAGAACGATGGCGGCACGTGCCCTGTAAAGGATTGCAGAACAGGCTTCATGCCCAGATCACGTTCGCGGTGTAATATTTTTTGTTGCAGATCGCGATGGCTTTCCATCCAGCTAATAGGCAGCGGGCCGCCCCATCCGTCCAAATTGCCCATCCAGAACCAGGAGAAATACGCCGGACCACAAAAAAAATCTTTCAGGTCGGCGTCCGAAAATCCCATGCTTTTATATACTTCGTACCAGGTATATTCCTGCCCCGTAAGCGCCAGCGGCATGTTTATGCCATGCAGTGCCATCCAGTCTATCTCTTTTTGCCACCTGTCCCAGTTCCACCAGCTCA
>JBQCIS010000033.1:0-18656 GCA_051953515.1 Mucilaginibacter sp. | reverse complement strand
ACCCAATTGAGCTGCCTACACAGGATGAATGGTCAAAAACCGCTCTCCTTCGAATTACAAATGTGAAAAATTATTTGCTTTTTAACACAGTACCTTTTGGATCAAGCCAAAAGTAACAGCCTCAGCGGCAATTGAGCGGTGAAAGCGACAGATAGCAAACTTTGCATGCGGGCCAAGGCCTTTGCGCACGCGTCTTCGACAGGCTCAGACTGACAGCCGCACGCTTGCAACCTGTAAATGCAGAGATGGCTTCCCTTCGATAAGCTCAGGACAGGCTCCTCTCGCCATGACGTGCGGGGATTGATCATAAAAAAGCGGCAGGTGATTTACCTGCCGCTTTATATCTAAACCGGGTTGCCCCCGATTCTTAATTCTAAAAATTATACCAGCAACCTGATCGGCGCTTCCAGCAACGATTTAAGTGTTTGCAGGAAGGCAGAACCCATAGCGCCGTCAACCACACGGTGATCGCTGCTTAGGGTAACTTTCATTACGTTGCCTGCTACTACTGCACCATTCTTTACTACCGGTACCTGCTGTATTGCGCTAACGGCGAGGATACAAGCATTTGGTGTGTTAATAATAGCGGTGAACTCGTCAACGCCAAACATGCCCAGGTTAGAAATGGTGAAAGTAGAACCTTCCATTTCGGCCGGTTGCAGTTTTTTGTTCTTTGCCTTGGCTGCAAAGTCTTTCACTTCTGCCGAAATAGCGCTTAATGATTTACCATCAGCAAAGCGTATAACCGGAACAAGCAAACCTTCGTCAACCGCTACGGCAACACCGATATGCACATGCTCATTCACCCGTATCTTATCACCCAGGAATGATGAGTTGATGTTCGGATGTTGTTTCAATGCAGCGGCAGTTGCTTTTACTACCAGGTCGTTAAAGGATATTTTCACGTTGCCGATAGCGTTGATCTGGTTACGGGCCTGTATAGCGGCATCCATATCAATGCTCATGGTAACATAAAAATGCGGAGCGGTGAACAAGCTTTCTGATAAACGGCGACTGATGGCTTTGCGCATCTGAGTAACCGGTTTTTCGGTAAACTTCTCTACACCTGTATACTGGGCTGGCGCAACCGCTGCAGGAGCAGATGCCGGTGCAGCCTGGGCAACCGGTGCAGGAGCCGATGCTGCCTGAGCAGCAGGCACAGCGCCTTCAAGGTCTTTCTTTACGATACGACCGCCTTCGGCAGAGCCTTTTAAGCTATTCAGGTCGATGCCTTTTTCTTTTGCTATTTTTCGTGCCAGCGGCGATGCTTTTACGCGGCCGCCATTGGCAGTAGCATCTGCTACTACAGCAGGTGCAGCTTCGGCCGTTGCTGTAGCCGCCGGTGCGCCTTGTGCAGGCTGGGCAGCCGGTGCAGCGTTTCCTTGTTGCAAAAGCGGAGTAATATCGGTTCCTTCTTTACCAACAATGGCTATAATGCCATTTACCGGTGCAGCTTCGCCCTCTTTAGGGCCTATATATAGTAGCGTACCTTCTTCATAACCTACAACTTCCATTGTAGCTTTGTCGGTTTCCACGTCAGCCAGCGAGTCGTCGGCTTTTATTTTATCGCCAACTTTAAAGTTCCATTTATTGATCACGCCTTCCTTCATAGTATCGCTAAGGGCAGGCATACGGATAACGGTTGCGGGTATATTTGAGGTATCAACCGCAGCTGCTTTTGGTGCTTCGGCAGCAGGTGCTGCTGCAGCCTTTTCTTCAGCCGGTTTCGGTGCTGGTGTTGCTTCCGGACCGCTCTTGTCAAGTGCAGCTTTATAATCTTCGCCTTCGTTGCCAATAACAGCTATAACGGCATCAACCGGAACGGACTGACCTTCCGGAACGCCAATAAACAACAGCGTGCCTTCCTGGTACGATTCAAAGTCCATCGTAGCCTTGTCGGTCTCTACTTCGGCAAGCACATCGCCGGCCTTTACTTTATCGCCAACTTTTTTATGCCATTTAGCTAAAACACCTTCGGTCATGGTGTCGCTCATCTTTGGCATTTTTACAACTTCAGCCATATAATTGTGTTGATGGTAGTTTTAAATTGAATGTAATATATTAAAAGAGAGTCAGGAATCAAGAGCCAGAAATCAAGATTTTGTATTTAGTCATTTAAGTTATTTTCCTGACCCTTGCTTCCTGACTCTTGCCTCTTACTTCAAAGATACTAATCCCTGATATAAGGGTAATCCTTCTGAACATACACATCTGTGTACAATTCTGATGGATCAGGCCATGGCGATTCTTCCGAGAACCTTACCGATTCGTCAACCTCAGCCTTTACCTTAGCTACAATTTCCTCGAACCATTTCTCATCAGCATAACCCTCTTTTTCAATGGTTTGTTTTACCATCTCCAGCGGATCTTTTGCTTTGTAGCTTTCCAGTTCTTCTTTAGTACGGTACTTCTGCGGATCAGACATGGAGTGACCTTTGTAGCGGTAGGTACGCATCTCCAGGAAGGTTGGACCTTCACCTCTGCGTGCGCGCTGCACGGCTTCGTCCATCGCATTATGCACGGCAACAGGATCCATACCGTCAACCGGTGAAGATGGGATGCCATAAGGCAAACCTAATTTATAAATATCGGTTTGGATGGTAGTACGCGCTACAGAAGTACCCATAGCGTAACCATTATTTTCGCAAATAAATATTACCGGCAATTTCCACAGTGCTGCCATGTTGAAGGTCTCGTTCAAAGCCCCCTGGCGAACGGCACCATCACCCATATAAGTGATGTTTACATTGTCCGTACCTTTATATTTCTCGGCAAAGGCAATACCTGCGCCCAGTGGTATCTGGCCGCCAACTATACCATGACCGCCATAGAAATGCTTTTCTTTATCAAACATGTGCATACTGCCGCCCTTGCCTTTTGAGCAACCGGTAGCTTTACCGTAAAGTTCGGCCATAACTGCGTTTGATGATACGCCTTTTGCCAAAGCGTGTGCGTGGTCGCGGTAAGCGGTGATCATGCTATCTTCCTGGCGGATAACTGACATAGCACCCGCTAATACAGCCTCCTGGCCAATATATAAATGGCAGAATCCTCTGATTTTTTGCTGACCATATAACTGGCCTGCCTTTTCCTCGAACCTGCGCATTAAAAGCATCCACTCGTACCACTTCAGGTAGGTGTCTTTATTTATTTCGATAGAACTCATGTTTTTAAAACGACCAGATATGCTGGCGAAGCGCAAATCTAATATATATCCGGCAATTTTTCGAAAGTAGTGTAGCTTATACAATTAACATTTCTTGCCGACAAACGCCGATTACCGTTTTTGCCAAATTATACTTCACAATTCGTTAACACCAGCCGATTTTATTCCGGGTTTGTGCTGAAAAAAGGACAAAAATTTTTAATAATTTAATTTATATTTATTAAAACGCAGATAATCAACACTTAAGTAAATTTATCATTACATTCTTTTAAAAAAAAGTGCCATTTATTTGCAATTTTAAAAATTATGGATAGTTTTGTGAGATAACGTCCACAAATAATATAATTTACTGAACATTTTGTTGTCCCTGAGCAACAAACTATTGAGTTAAATGAAGAAAGTAGTATTAGCGCTTGCATTGTTTTTTAGTGTTGTTGTTGCACAAGCGCAAACAAAAACCCCTGCCCAACCAACTGATAAACAGGATGATCAGGAAAGCTTAGCAAAAGATTATCTCTCTCAGATTATGGGTGTAGCGCTCTCGGCTACATCAAACATGAAACTTTTTCACTTTGTGTATGATTGGATAGGCACTCCATACCACTTTGGCGGCAGCTCAAGAAAAGGTATCGATTGCTCTGCATTTACAAAGGAATTGTACAGCGAAGTATTTAACCTCGATATACGCCGTAACTCACGTGACATTTTCAGCATGGTGAGCCCGGTAAGCAAAGACGAATTAAAGGAAGGCGATCTGGTATTCTTTAAGATACACAGCCGCCGCATTTCGCACGTTGGCGTTTACCTCGGCAATGGCCGCTTTGCACACGCTTCATCGCGGGGTGTGGCTATCAGCAGCCTGAGCGATGCGTATTACAGCCGCTATTTTTATAAAGGCGGCCGACTGTTAAGCGCATATAAAAATGAGCTCAACAGCTTGCCAGACGATGGCAGCGGGGACAACAGCAGAGGCGACGACAATTAGAAACCTAAAATACCCGATCCTTTCAGTAAAATGAAAGGATTTTTTGTTTATGCATATCCCTAAACCTGTACTTGTTATTTACGTTTGCATTTTGCTGTCTGCTTGCCAGGAACAGCGGAACACCCGTCAGCAGGCGGTTACACCACACCGAATAGTACCGCTTAAAAAAGTTACGACTGCGCTAAGTCATGATACCCTTTGCATCACTGCGGTTGGCGACATTATGCTCGGTACCTCTTACCCCGATAAAAGCACTTTGCCGCCTGACAGTGGTCGATCAAGTTTCGCATCGGTAGAAAAATACCTGCATGGTAACGATGTTACCTTCGGCAATCTGGAGGGTACCCTGCTTGATACCGGCAGCCCGGCAACCTATAAAATGCATCTGAAAAGCAAGGCCTATCTTTTCCGTATGCCTACCTGCTGTGGCGAGGTATTGAAAAAAGCCGGTTTCAATACATTAAGCATCGCCAATAACCATATCGGCGACTTTGGCGATGTGGGCCGCGCCAGCACCATGAACACCCTGGACGGCGCTGGCATCAATTATGCCGGGTTACTTGCTCACCCTACTACTGTATTTAAAGTAAACGGCATTACGTATGGATTCTGCGCCTTTTCGCCAAACAGCGAAGTATCACCGTTGCTCGATCTGCAAAATACCACGCAGGTCATTCATCAGTTGAAACAGCAGTGTAATGTGCTGATCGTAGCTTTTCACGGCGGCGGCGAGGGCCCCGCATTTGAGCATGTGCCATTTAAGATGGAATCTTTCTACGGCGAGAAGCGGGGCGACGTAAACAAATTTGCGCATTCGGCTATTGACGCCGGTGCGGACGTAATACTGGGCACCGGTCCGCATGTAAGCAGAGCGGTAGAAGTTTATAAGAACCGGCTTATCGCTTACAGTCTTGGCAATTTCTGTACCTACAAATCGGTAAGCGTGGTGGGCGTATGCGGTATAGCGCCGATCCTTAAAATATACATCAACAAAAAAGGCGAGTTCCTTAACGGCCGTATCATCTCCGTAAGACAAACACATGCCGGTGGCCTGCAAACCGATAGCCTAAATACTGCTGCACAACGCATCCGTATGCTAACTTCAGTTGATTTCCCCCAATCTGGCGTAAACATCAGTAACGAGGGCTACATAGTAAAGAATACCATGCGGCTGGATACCATTGCTGCCCAGGATAAGTAAACTATCAAACTTAACAGATCATGTCATTGCGAGGAGTTGCGTTATCGCCCGTATGCACGGGCCTTCCTGCTCCTCGTAATGACATGGCGGCGAATGTACTTGTTCCTACTTCGTCTCATCCGTAGTATTCCTCACCAGGCCCATACCATAGGTGAAGAATATAACACTGATCACCCCAACAACAATCATTGTGGTTATGCCGTTGCTTCGATTAATGATCATCACACCGGTGTATATCAGTCCTATTATCCCGAGGATGGACAGTATAGCACCGAAGGTTCGTTTCATGTTCATAATCTTGTCGTTTTTATTGATAGATGGTTTTTTTAAAAACAAATTGCACACCAATAATTAGTTATATCTTTATTCAAACTAAAAATATCACTATGCAATCATCTCTTATAGGAATTTTAATTGTTCTCTTCCTTATTCTTGTTGTTCTGTCGAGCTCATTTGTGACTGTAAAACAGGGCACTATTGCAGTAATAACTGTATTTGGCAAATACCGCCGCATACTTACACCGGGCTTAAACTTTAAAATGCCGCTCATCGAAAATATTTATTCCCGCATATCCATTCAGAACCGCTCTGTTGAACTGGAATTCCAGGCCGTGACGTTCGATCAGGCAAACGTTTACTTTAAAGCGATGTTATTATACTCAGTTCTGGACCAGCAGGAAGAGACCATCAAAAATGTTGCATTTAAATTTGTTGATGAACGTAACCTTATGCAGGCACTTGTACGTACAGTAGAGGGTTCGATACGCGCTTTCGTGGCCACCAAACGCCAGGCCGAAGTACTGGTGCTGCGCCGCGAAATTGTGGAGCATGTAAAGGAGCAGCTGGACCAGATACTGGAAAACTGGGGCTACCATTTACAGGATCTCCAATTGAACGATATAACATTTGATGATGTAGTGATGAAATCGATGAGCCAGGTAGTAGCATCAAATAACCTGAAGGCGGCCGCCGAAAACGAAGGCCAGGCGTTGCTGATTACTAAAACCAAGGCGGCAGAGGCCGAAGGTAACGCGATCAAGATCTCAGCAGAAGCCGAGCGTCAGGCATCGCAGCTGCGTGGCCAGGGTGTGGCACTGTTCCGCCAGGAAGTAGCCAAGGGTATGAGCGTTGCCGCACAGGAAATGGAAAAGGCGCACATGGATACTTCGGTGATCCTGTTTACCATGTGGACAGAAGCCATTAAGCATTTCGCCGAAAATTCTGAAGGTAACGTGATATTCCTGGATGGCTCAACCGACTCCATGCAGCAAACAATGAAGGAGATGATGAGTTTAAATATATTAGGAAACGATAAATTTAAAACGAAATTAAAAGAATAAAATTTACTAATTTAATCAATGAGGTTTAAGCAGTTGTGGGTGATAGGTGTGTTAGCCTTAAATTTTATTACCCTTAAGCAATCTGTTGCGCAGCAGCACGATTATCACCAGTTAACTATCAACGATTTTCAGGGTGTGCCGCGCCCTAATGGAACCGATGTTATTGCCTACACCAATTGCACCATCGATTTCCATTATGAAGCCGCACCCCGGAGTGGTTACTATCTGCTCAATTTCCGCATCACCATGCAAATGAACCACAATCGTTCGTGGATGGATAAAAGGCGTGTTACCTCCCAGCAGCAGCTTACCGAGATATTGCGGCATGAACAGGGACATTACGTTATCGCCTATATGGAGCAGCAGGAATTATTGCGAACGGTTGGGCGTACCGTTTTCCATTCGGATTACCAGCGGGTAGCGCAGGAGATATTTGACCGTATCGATGCCAAATATAAACAGCTGAATATGGATTACGACTACGATACGCGCCACATGATCGATCGTAAACAACAAAAAAGCTGGAATACCTATTTTGACAGGCAATTGGCTTACATGCCTCCGCCGCAGGAAACCTATTAGTGCGTTTAACCGGATGAAATTTAATTTTGGCTGAAGCCAATAACTGATAACTCAATGATGTTCCGTTGGCTAAAATAAAAGTAACGGTTGGGGCCAATAGATATAGTCAAGAACAATTGCCATCCCATTTATGAAACGGATAAGCATACAATAAGGATGTGGCTTTAGCCAAAATCTATTGAATATTCCTCCCGAAGCAGTATTAAAACGCCTCGCCCACAGATATAAACAACCCGCGCGAACCCTGGTTGCCAAAACCATAATTGGCAGACACATTGGTTTTGGATACTTTATTGAGCTTGATACGCAATCCAGGCCCGAAACCCGGCTGCAGGGATTGCAATTTAGTGCCTTGCCCGGCCGAAAAAGACTCGGCATTAAGGAACACCGTACCGCCGATGAGGCCATTTGAAGTGATGCGATAGCGGTATTCGCCTTCGAAATAAACCATTTGTGCCCCACGGAACCTGCCTTGTATATATCCACGTCCAGTAGCCCAATTGCTATCCCACCCGGTAGCCGGCAGATCAAGATACGGCGGCTTGCCCGAAACGATGAGCCAGTCGTAGTTCCACAGGGCCAATACGTTGCCTGATCCTTCAGGAATGTTGAAGTATTTGCGCATATCCAATATTACCGATTGCCATTCGGCATCGCTTCCAAAAGCTTTATCGGCCGTGCGCAGCTGCAGGCCTATATAAGCGCCCTTAAACGGATTAATGGAGTTATCCCTCGAATCGTAAACACCATTTAGCGTAAAACCAGAGGCTATTGCCCTGCCAGATGTACCGTATTTGGCATAATCAGAAACTAACCCGTTATAATTTCCTTTTTCAGATATATTAAAATGATCGTCGAAATCAAAACCTAAGCCGGCAAAAAAGTTCCCCGAAATTTTTCGCAATACTGTTTCATACAGTTGCACCAGCGAGTAATCCATTGGGGCTTCATTACTGATTTTTGAATTACTGCCCAGTCCGTAGGTGCTTTGCGGGTATTTCAGGTAAGCATAATTGCCTATGAACTCGTATTTGTTATCCTGCGTCCAAAAATTGGTTTGCACCGGCATAATGAACTGCTTGTTTTGCGTGTAAGATGCACTGGCCACGATAGATGATATACGCGACTGCGGCCCGGTGCGAAAAGCCACATTACCCGAAACCACTATTGCAAAGTTGGTAACCAGCGTATAACCGATAGCCGGCACAATTGATAACTGCGGTTTGGTGCCGATGGAATCCTCTTCGTCCCCGGGTTTGCTATGGAACACTTGCTTCAGTACATCCGAAAGGTCTTTTTGGGGTGTGCCCTTTTCGGTAAATACCATCGTATCGGCTTTTTCAATCGGCTTATGCTGGCCCGGCGGTAATATCTTTTTTAGGGGGATGCCCTGCCCCGTTTGCTGTGCGCAAACCGGCAGTGCAAATAGCATTATCACTATAAAAGTTATAAAACGCAGGTTTCGCCCCATATAGATAATTAATACGACGAATATCAGCTAATATTAGTTAGAAATCAATATTTAACCGATATGGTTTCCGGCATTTGATATTAAGCCGACAAAACTTTCTTTGGGCGAAATATTCATCTATAAAGTAACCCGTTAACGCTCGTGGAAAGATTTCCAGGGCAAATTGCACACATTTACAACGGCAGAAATAATTTATGTTATTATATTTGCAATAACCATAACAGTACCATACAGTAGCCGCCATAAAAACATGGATTACATTAAGATTGATGCTGATTCGCCCATTCCGAAATATAAGCAGATCGTTAACTCGTTTCATGATGCTCTGGAAGAAAAGATTTTGAAAAAAGACCAGAAGCTGCCCTCCATAAACGAGTTGTCGCAAAAATTCCAGCTCTCCCGCGATACTGTCCTCACCGCATTCAACCACTTGCAGGCCCGTGGCATTATCGTACCAAAACATGGTAAAGGCTTTTATATCAGCAAAGAAAATCCATCACAGCAACACAAAATATTCCTGCTTTTTGACAAGCTCACCTCCTACAAGGAAGACCTGTACCATGCTTTTAAGCAGGAACTGAAACGTAAAGGAACCTTCGAAATATTCTTTCACAACTTTAACACCAAAGCGTTTAACACATTGATACGCGAGAGTATAGGCAATTACACTGCTTATGTGGTGATGCCTATTCCCTCAAAAGGCATTGCGGAAACATTGGAGCTTATCCCCAAAGACAAGCTTTATATACTTGACCGTGGCCGCAAGATGTACGGGCAGGATTACCCCTCGGTTTGCCAGTCGTTCAGGAAAGATGTGTACAATGCACTGGTTTCGGGGCTGAAACTGTTGAAGAAATACGACAAGCTGATCCTGATGTTTTCAGAAGACGGCCATGCACCGATGGATATTAAACGCGGCTTCATCCAATTCTGCAATGAATATAAGTTTAACTATAAGGTTACTACCAAAGTCGACCGTGAAGTGCGTAAAGGCGAGGCTTATGTTGTTTTGGATGATAAAAAGCTGGTAACACTGGTAAAGCAAGCGCAGGAACATGGTTATCGTTTAGGCAAGGATATTGGTATAATATCCTATAACGATACGCCGCTGAAGTCGGTAGTAGCTAATGGAATTACCGTTATCTCAACCGATTTTGATGCGATGGGACGTAATATCGCCAATCTCATTCTCAATAAAAAGAAAGATCATATAGAAAACCCAAGCAGCCTGATCATACGGGCGTCTTTATAAACTATTAAATACTACTACAATGGAAATGATAAGTGATAGCAGCGTAAAATTTAACATTACCGAAGGCACCCTGGCTGGCGATAATGTAATAGAAAGCCACAAAACCATAGGTCAGCTTAGCGGTATATTTGCCGACGAAGATGCGCGCAGCAAAATGGACGCATCACATCTGGTTTACCGAGTACAGGCGCATCTGCCCGTGCCTGAAGGTACTACTGCCGGCCTGTTTTTCGGCACTACCTGGATAAAACCCGGCAAGGTAGGCAATGAATATTTTATGACGCACGGCCATTTTCACCAGTTAGCCGACCGCGGCGAATATTACTGGGGACTGAAAGGCAACGGCGTACTAATACTAATGGACGAACAACGCAATTGCCGTGCAGAATATATGCACCCGGGCAGTTTGCATTACATCCCGGCCTATACAGCGCACCGCGTAGCCAATACCGGGCATGAAGAGCTGGTTTTCAGCGCCTGCTGGCCGTCAGATGCAGGGCATAATTACGATGAGATAAAGAAAAAAGGCTTTTCAAAGCGCCTGGTCGATCGTGACGGCGTACCTACCCTGGAAGATATATAATTTAATTGGCATTATGAATTTTTATCCGGGTTTAAATATACAGCCCACCAACCATCCCCTCGGTTTTAATTATGGCAACGACTGCTTTGGCCCCATAGTGGAAAACCGCAGGCTTGACGATATCCGCAAAAGCCTGCGCAATCCTGATTGCAGTGGCCCCGATGTGGTGTACTCCATTGCAATGGATGTAGGTAAGATTAAAGACAAACCTACCTTGCAAAAAATGATGCTGCTGTATGGCGTAGTAACCTACGCCGCAGGCAAACTGGGCAATGAGCCGGTGCGCAGCCAGGGGCATATCCACAAAAAATCGGCACACAGCGGCTGGTCGCCGCCGGAGCTGTATGAGATCTGGAGCGGCAGGGCCATTATTTATATGCAGGAATATGCGCAGGATAATCCCGGCAGATGTTTCGCGGTTTACGCGGGTCCGGGCGATACAGTGGTTGTCCCACCTGAATGGGCGCATGCCACCATCAGCGCCGACCCGCAAACCCCGCTAACCTTTGGCGCATGGTGCGACAGGGAGTATGCCTTTTTGTATGACGATGTACGCGCGTACAACGGCCTTGCCTGGTATCCGCTCATTAATGCGAGCAGCGAAATAGAGTGGAAAGCCAATCCTACTTATAATCCGTCGGAACTGATTATAAAAAAACCTACCGACTATAGTACTTCCCTGCAAATAGAGAATACCCTTCCTATTTACACTCAGTTTGAGCAGGAGCCTGACAAATTTCAATGGGTATCGCAGCCGGTTTTAAAAGCGGAGGTGTGGGAAGGTTTTATTCCCTGACAGGTATTCCCGAATATAAAAAACGACGTCATTTCGAACTGCTGAGCCGGGGCAAGTGCAGCCAAGGGAGGGGAGAAATCCTATGCACCATTACAGTATAAGCATGGTTCACGGGATTTCTCCCAGCGCCCAACTCATCTCACACGCTGTTCGTCGAAATTAAATTGATCAGTTACTTTTCAACCAAAAAAATCACACCTCCATGCCATTTAAATAAACTATTATATGTAGTATTGTATCTACATACTAAATTAAAATATTTTAAGTTAGTAAAACGATTAATTACATTATTAAAACAGTTTTCTTATTTTAGGAGGGCCAATTGTTGCACCGGAAATAACAAGCTGTAATTAATATCTAACCTATTTAAGAATACCATAACAGCAAAAAAATTGAGACACGCGAATTACGACAAATTTCCTTTTGTGCAGGTTGAAGCCGAAAACAGCTCGTGCATTAGCGGCTGGGAAGCGATTGGCAAAAAATTAAACGATGAGATCAGCCCCGGAGGCAAAAAAATAATAGTAGTGGAATGCTATCAGGGCGTACTTGACAACGAACTGGCGGGCAAACTGAAGGCAACCGTAAAGCATGATGCTTGGATAGATGCCAAAGAAGCCTGCAAAAGCGAGCAGGAAATATTGGATATGACCTATCCTGATGTTACTGACGACAGGATATTTGGCTACCTGACCCGGTTAAATGTTATTGATTTTTTCGACACGGAAAAAATCGCCGCGTTGCAGAACAAGATTGGTGCAACCAACGGCGTAGTAATTATATATGGTACCGGGGCGAGCCTGGTGGCACCCCACTGCGATCTGCTGGTATATGCCGACATGGCGCGCTGGGAAATACAACTGCGCATGCGCAAAAAGGAAGTAAACAATATTGGCATTAACAATAACCACGAAGAGTTCTCTATCCAATACAAAAGAGGATTCTTTGTTGACTGGCGCGCATGTGACAGATTGAAAAAGCAGCTGTTCAACAAGATAGACTACTGGCTGGATACCAATAAAGCGGGCAGTCCTAATCTGATAAAGGGTGAAGCGATATTAAAAGGCATGCAGATGGCGGTGAACCGCCCCTTCCGCGTGGTGCCGTTTTTTGACCCGGGGCCATGGGGCGGACAATGGATGAAGGAGGTTTGCGATCTCGACCGTTCGGCAGTGAATTTTGCCTGGTGCTTTGACTGTGTACCGGAAGAAAACAGCCTGCTATTGCGCTTTGGTGATACAGATGTGGAGATTCCATCAATTAACCTGGTATTTCACCAAACAGATGCGCTGATGGGCGCGAAGGTACATGCAAGGTTTGGCGACGAGTTCCCGATACGGTTCGACTTTCTGGATACCATAAAGGGCGGCAACCTGAGTTTGCAGGTACACCCGCTAACAGAGTACATACAGGAGAAATTTGGCATGCATTACACACAGGATGAAAGTTATTATTTCCTGGATGTGGACGAGTCGGCCAACCCGGTGGTATTTTTAGGCTTGCAGGAAGATATTGACCCTGAGGCCATGATAGAAGACCTGCAGGCAGCTCAGCGCGGCGAAAAACAGTTTAACGACGAGCAGTTTGTAAAAAAATGGCCGGTTAAGAAGCATGACCATGTTTCTATCCCTGCCGGAACGGTACATTGCTCGGGCGCAGGCGGTATGGTGCTGGAGATAAGTGCTACCCCTTATATATTTACATTTAAACTGTGGGACTGGGGCCGGTTAGGTTTGGATGGCAAGCCGAGGCCGATAAACATTGAGCATGGCAAAAACGTGATACAGTGGAACCGCACAGAATTATGGGTAAAAGAGCATGCTCTTAACCTGGTAGAACCACTAAGCAGCGGTAATGGCTGGCGTGAAGAACGTACAGGGCTGAACGAGCTGGAGTTTATAGAAACACGCAGGCATTGGTTTACCGGCAAGGTAACGCACAACACAGATGGGATAGTGAATGTGCTGAACCTGGTGGAAGGCCGCGAAGCAATAATTGAAAGCCCGACGGGCGCATTTGAGCCTTATGTGGTACATTATGCCGAAACGTTTATTATACCTGCGGCTGTAGGTGAGTATACGATCCGTCCTTATGGTGAGTCGGAAGGTAAAGAATGCGGTACTTTAAAAGCGTATGTGAGAATTTAAACTAAATAAACCAAATTATGAGAGAAGCAACACCTGTTTTTACAGGAGAAGAACAATCAACGGGTTTCGTAATGAAACTAACCATCGTCGCGGCCATCGGCGGGTTTTTATTCGGTTATGACACCGCCGTTATTTCGGGCGTGATCGATCTTATCCAGGCAAAATTTTCCCTGTCTCCGGAATTAAAGGGTTGGGCAACCGCCAGCGCCATATTGGGCTGTATTGCAGGCAGCCTTTCCGCCGGCCCCATCAGCGATAAGATCGGCAGGAAAAAAGTACTGATCACTACAGCCGTCCTGTTTGCCATTTCATCAATAGGCGCGGCGGTACCAACAAGCCTCAGCGGCTTTGTAATATTCCGCATTATTGGCGGCGTGGGTATAGGTGCAGCTTCCATGCTATCACCTTTATACATCTCGGAAGTTGCCCCAGCCAAAATTCGCGGTAAACTGGTAAGTATTTACCAATTAGCCATTGTGATTGGTATATTGATCATCTACTTTGTTAACTATGGCATTGCAGGCATGGGCGAACATCAATGGCGGGTAGATACCGGCTGGCGATATATGATCGCATCTGGATTGATTCCCTCGGCTTTATTCTTTATCCTTTTACTGACCGTTCCTGAAAGCCCGCGCTGGCTCATTAAAAACAAACGCAGGGCCGAAGCAATGTCAACCCTCGAAAAACTGAATGGCCCAACAGAAGCTATTGCAGTAGCCAACGAAATAGAATCTACCCTGAATGTGGAAGAAGGGACGGTAGGCGAGTTGTTTAAGCCCGGGCTAAGAAAAGCGATGATCGTTGGACTTTTCCTGGCTTTGTTTTCGCAGATCACGGGTATCAATGCCATTATTTATTACGCGCCAAGCATATTTGTTAATGCGGGTTTAAATGCCAATACAGTATTAGGGCCAACAGCGCTTATAGGCGTGGTAAACTTTGTATTTACCTGGGTGGCAATAGGCTTAATTGACAAAATGGGGCGCAAAAGCCTGTTACTTTGGGGCGTGGCCGGCATGATGCTAAGCCTTGCAGGTACGGCTTACTGCTTCCTTGCACATGCGCCAACCACTTTGCTGGTATTCTTTATTTGCTTTTATATCGCTTGTTTTGCTGCTTCTTTGGGCCCAATTCCATGGGTTATTATATCGGAGATCTTCCCAACAAAAACACGTGGTGTGGCAATGTCCATCTCCACCACTTTGCTTTGGGTAGGCACATTCCTGATATCGCAATTCACTCCGATATTGTTAGCACCAGGCAATATTGGCAAAACTGCTGCTGAAGCCGGAGGTTACACTTTCCTGATCTTCCTGTTTAACGCAGTATTACTATGGATATTCACCAAAATGAGGATACCAGAAACCAAGCAAAAGACACTGGAAGAAATTGAATTGAGCTGGAAGCATTGAGCCTGTCCATATAAAACTATTCTTGAAAGGAGCAGAGGTACTGCTCCTTTTTTGTTGGTTTATATTTGTTTAGTTTGCTACTTATCGCTTTCACCGCTCAATTGCCGCTAAGGCTGTTACTTTTACCTTAGCTGCAAAAGTAACCAAAACAGCAAGTCAGATCGAAGGCTTCTTTGCCGCACGGTCATTGCGCTAAGCCCCTTGCTTGGCCTTGCCGCACAAAATCAGGCAAAACCTGGGCTTGGTTTTTATCCCGGCCAAGCCGCTCAAGGCCTTTGCTTAGCGAAAACCCCGAGGCCCTGCTGCCGCACCTACCCGACAGCGTTTTGCCTGATTTTCTCCCCAAGCTAACGGTCTGACAAAAAGAAAGAAAAACATCTCCCACTTCGCGTTATGCTGAACTTGTTTCAGCACCTCATCAATAAGGCGGGTCATATGCAGGGCGTATAGCTACATGTGGGGTGCTGAAACAAGTTCAGCATGACGGTTTACGATATACAAACGCGCAAAGGCCTGACGGAAAACCGGGCCGGGAGTATGGCCTGCGGGCTGAAGGTTTTTTCCGGCTTGATTTATTCACCAGGGTTTATTTTTTAAGGTGTTCATGAGAGCGCTACGCTTAGTTTTTGCTACTTTTTTATCAAGAAAAAAGTAGTAGCCTCAGCGGCAATGAGCGGTTGAAGAGACAGGTAATAAAACATCCCTTTCGGCCAGCAATCAAACTGTTATGCACTGTTCGGTATTCAAATCAAGCATATATTCAAATTAAAACACTCACAACCAGTAGCTTACATAACAATTATAAATTTTATTCCATTTTTATGTATCAACATTTAAAATTTGTTAATACATTTAAAGTTATAAATCCAATATAGCCTTTTATTAGAATGAGAATAAAACAGCTGATCGTTTCATGCCTGGCATTTCTGTCGCCATTGATTGGTTTTTGCCAAAGCAAATACAAGATCATTCCCCTTCCGCCATATAGCAAATACACGTTATTAAGCCCTACCGCTATTACTACCAAAGGCTGGCTGCACCAGTTCCTTGAATATCAGAAAACCGGACTTACCGGACATATCGAGGATGCCGGCTATCCCTTCAACACCGGCATGTGGACGGCAGAGATCAACAATGGCAAAAGCGATATCTTCTGGTGGCCTTACGAGCAAAGCGGATACTTTGTCGACGGTTGTCTGAAAGCCGGTTATTTGCTGCGCGATACATTCCTCATCAAAAAAGCTAAAAAGCAGGTAAATTATGTATTGAACGAACATAATGCAGATGGCCGCCTTGGCCCGCAGGATTTGAAGGGGCGATGGAATAAATGGCCTTATACAGGTTTCCTGCGTTCGTTCATGACCGAGTACACCGTAAACCACGACGCGCGCATTGTAAACGCTATGCTGAAGCATTACTCTACCTACAAAGGCGAAGAGTTTGCCGATGAACTCGACCTGTGTAATGTTGAAGAAATGTGCTGGCTGTATGGCGTATCAGGTGATAAAAGGATGCTGCAAATGGCCGAAACCGCTTACGCCACTTTTAAGTCTGACCACAGATACCGCGACAGGGATGGGCGCGATATTAATTTCGCCTCAGACATGGTGCCGAATTATCACGGTGTGGTGTATATCGAGATCGTAAAGATACCCGCTATTTTGTATAGCTATACCGGCAAAAAAGAATACCTGGATGAAGCGCTGCATGGCATCTCCCAAATGGAAAAATATGATATGCTGGTTTCTGGCGTGCCAAGCTCAACCGAACACCTGAATGGCATTTCGGAAACAGCCGGACATGAAACCTGCAATCTCTCTACCATACCTTATACTTACGGCTATATGTTGCAGATTACCGGAAACGCTTTATGGGCCGACAAGATAGAGAAAGCTGTTTTTAACGCGGGAATAGGCGCTATAACCAAAGATTTTCGTTCCGAACAGTATTTCTCGGCCCCCAACCAGTTTATCGCCACCATGACCTCGAACCATTTGGGCTATAATGATGCCCGTATGGCCTTTTTGCCCGGTCATGATACCGAATGCTGTACCGGCAACGTAAACCGCTTTATGCCTTATTATATCGACCTGATGTGGCTTGCCACTAAGGATGATGGCATCGCCGCTGCGCTGTTCGGACCAGGAGCGATAGAAGCGAAGGTAGGCGCTGCCGGGAAGACTGTTAAGATTACCGAAACTACCAAATACCCTTTCGAGGAAAAGATTGATTTCACCATCAGCACAAGGGGCGCTGTTAAATTTCCGTTTCAGTTGAGGATACCGGCCTGGTGCAAGGCGCCATCTATCAGCATTAATGGCAAAAAGTTGGCTGCCGATATTAAACCGGGCGATTTTTATACCATCAACCGCAACTTCAATAACGGCGACCATATTGAGCTATCGCTGCCGATGCACGTAGCTATCACTAACTGGCCGCATGACGGTATTGCCGTAGAACGCGGCCCGATCGTTTACAGCTACCCTATCCCTGCAAAGGTAGATACGGTAAAGAATTATCAAAAATCAACCGCGGCGTTCCCTGGCACCGAATATCGCCCGGCAGGCACTTGGAATTACTCCTTGCTGGTAAAAAATGCCGGTGATGTGCAGGTGATCAAAAACAGCAGCTATAAATATCCATGGAGCGCAAAAGTTGCCCCGGTGATATTGAAAGTTCCTGCGGAGAAACTTACTAATTGGAAGCTGCATCCGGCTAAAGATTCAAAAGGCGAGACTGTGCTACAAACATCTGCCTTCCCGGCAAACCGCGACAGTACAGGTAAAAAGCAATATATCGATCTGGTGCCTTATGGCAGTACATTTTTAAGAGTTACGGTTTTTCCAAAGGGAGAATGATCTTCCATTCCATTATTATAGCGATGGGTTTGAAATCCATCGCTATAGTACAACACGTCAATTGCTTCGTTCCTCGCCATGACGTGTATCAACTTACCGCAAACAAAAAAAACCCTCAGCTTTCGCTAAGGGTTCCTAACTCAGGTTTGATAATCTTTTATTGGTATTGGATATAAATCGGGTACGGTTTGAATTTCAAAACTTCCTGTGGCGTAAACATGTGGTGCGGCGCTTTTTTCAGGTCGTTTTTGTAAAACAGCTTGAAACCTGTAAACTGTACCGGCTCCGGATAAATGAAGTTGCGGTAAGTACCTATTTTCAGGTCAGGTTCGCCCCAGCCGTCCATATTGATCACTAACTGTACCTCCTTATGCAGTTTGATGTTCTTGTAATTGGTGAGCATCTTTTTGGTGAAGCGGTGTACGACCAGGATCTTTGGCGGCAGGTGGTTCTCATCAACAATTTTTGAGAGGTATGCTGATACATAATTCACATCTGCAGCGTCGTAAGTACCGATCTTTCTGCCTGGCAGCGTACCATCTTTCATCGAGAACTCAGGGTCGATACCACAATGTACGTTTGGCATTTTCCAGTATTTTTCCAGCAAAGGCAATTCTGTGCGGATATTACTCAATGAAACCTGTATGTCGAGGAAAACAATAGCATGTGCTTTTTTAGCAAGGTATAAAACGGTATCTATCTGCTTGAACGGCATACGGTGACGGTACATGTGGTCTTTACCCGGATCGCCGCTGGCCACAACCGCTATGTAGTGCAGCGCAGGTTGTACCGGAGTTGAAGGATCGGCCCTTTCCCATTCTTTAACAGCAGTGTGCAGGTGCTGCAGCATTTCATTTGGC
>JBQCIS010000032.1:0-4245 GCA_051953515.1 Mucilaginibacter sp. | reverse complement strand
GACGGGTGCTGCGGGCCCATGTTCAATACCATGTCCTCAACGGCAGCGTTGGCTATTTTTTCGTTATATGCTCTTAAAGCTTCAGTCACTTTACTAATATTCAATTTATTAAACTATGTCATTGCGAGGAACAGCGATGATATGCGCGTAAGGGTGACGAAGCAACCCCATCGGCAACCATAGCGAGGAGGTTGCTTCGCTGCTCATGTCACGCACACCTCCCGCTCGCAATGACAATATTATTTAATTTTTATGCCCTTATAATACTCCGCTTCCACATAATCCTTCCTCAACGGATACCCTTCCCAATCATCTGGCAGCAACAGCCTGCGCAAGTCCGGATGTCCTTCAAAAAATATCCCTATCATATCATAAGCTTCGCGTTCATGCCAGTCGGCGGTGCGGTAAATCGATGATACACTTGGGAACGAAGGCAGGTTATTTTCGTCCCTGCCGTTTTCCTTGCTTACTTTCAGCACCAGTTGCGTTTGATATGGAATGGATGCCAGGTGATAAACCACGCCAAATTTTCCGGATTCAACGCCGTAATCAACCCCGCTCAGGCACGAGAGGAAGTCGAAATAAGTAGCCGGGTTATCGCGTAGCTCAAGGCATACTTCGGCAATACGTTCGGGCGCTATAAGTAAAGCAGGCTGCAAACCACCAGTCTCCTCTCCTGCTATCACCCCATTGCCGAACTTTGCGGCGAGTAACGCTTTTATTTCTTCAAAACTCATGGTGCGAGGCGTACTTTTTTCCAGTTGTTCTTATCCGTGCGTTTGTACAGGATACGGTCGTGCAGGCGGCTGCGCCTTCCCTGCCAAAACTCTATCATTTGTGGCTTTAGTACATATCCACCCCAATATGATGGTTTCGGTATTTCCTTGTCGTCGCCATATTCGGCTTCCAGTGCGTCCCATTTCTTTTCCAGTATGTCGCGGTTGCTTATTTCCTGGCTTTGCGGCGATGCCATTGCACCTAACTGACTCTTACGCGGACGGCTATGAAAATATGCTTCAGACTGCTCCTTGCTCAATTTTTCGATAGTACCTTCAATGCGCACCTGGCGTTCCAGCGAGTCCCAAAAAAAGGTAAGTGCCCCCAGCGGGTTTTTGGCTATCTCCTTACCCTTTCTGCTTAAATAGTTGGTATAGAAGGCAAATCCATCTTTATCGAAACCTTTCAACAATACGATCCTGGCAGAGGGGCGACCATCAGGCGTGGCGGTTGAAAGCGTCATGGCATTGGGTTCATGCTGCTGCGATTCCAGCGCCTGGTTAAACCATATTTCAAACTGCTTTATTGGGTCGGCATCAACACTGGCTTCGCTCAAGGTGGCTGAGCTGTAGTCATGCCGCATATCCTGTAGATCTTTTTGGTTCATTTGGCAAACTTACTAATTAATTAAACCGTACACATGTTTATATGTCTCATTTGTATCAAATTGAACATATTTTTATACTTGTTGTTATAATATTAAAAATTTAGTTATGCTAAGTTCCATACAAGCGGCCACGGGGCACCTTTTAATATCAGAACCATTTATGATGGACCCCAACTTCAAGCGTTCGGTGCTTATCCTTACTGAATACTCCGAGTTAGGCTCGGTTGGCCTGGTATTGAACCACCAAAGCGATTATTTGCTGGGAGATATTCTGCCCGATCTGTCATACTCTGAAATGCCGGTTTACATTGGCGGCCCTGTTGGCAACGACACGCTCCATTTTATTCACCAATGCCCTGAAAAGATACCAGACGGACTTGAAATTGCTGATGGTATTTTTTGGGGAGGCGATTTTGAAACCGTAAAAGACCTGATCAACCGCTACCAGCTTACTCAGGACGAGATAAAATTTTTTACAGGTTATTCAGGATGGACAGGTGGACAGCTGGAAGCCGAGTTAAGAGATAACGCCTGGATAGTAACCGATAAGTTTAAACCGGAAACCCTATTCGGCCATGACGATAATAATTTGTGGCGCCAGGTAGTGATCGGCCTCGGCCAGCGTTATGCACATATTGCCAATTTCCCGGAGAATCCATCGCTGAATTAAGCGCAGAGATTGGAGGTTAAAGAAAAGCAAGCTTCTATCCTGATTCTTGCTTCTTAACTCCTGCCTCCCGAAAACTACAAACCGCCTCTTTCCATTTCGGCGGCTGATTCCTCAACTTTCTTTTTCAGGTCTTCTTTAAATTTGATGAGGTTCTGCACCAGCGGCTCGTCACCGGTTGAAAGTATCTGTGCGGCTAATATTCCTGCGTTTTTGGCGGCATTTAGGGCTACAGTTGCAACGGGAATGCCGTTTGGCATTTGCAGGATAGACAGGATAGAATCCCAGCCATCAATTGAGTTGCTCGATTTTACGGGAACGCCGATAACAGGCAAATAAGTAAGCGATGCCACCATACCCGGCAAATGCGCTGCGCCACCGGCACCGGCAATAATTACCTTCAGGCCACGATCGGCAGCGGCGCGGGCGTAGCTGAACATCCTGTCGGGTGTGCGGTGCGCTGACACTACGGTTATTTCATAGGCTACGCCTAATTCCTTTAAAACATCGGCAGCGTCCTGCATTACGGCGAGATCGCTTTTGCTGCCCATTATGATGGCGACTTTTGGTTGATTCATTTTATTTAATCTTTACGTCTATATTCACCTCACATGCTATTCAAAGTTGTCAGGGCTATACGTCTTTATCTTTTTTCTTTGCGATTTTTTAACGAAAAACAAAATTAATGTAGTCAAAAAGATACATGAAGTTAACATAATGATACCGGCAATCAAATGGAAACGTGAATCCATTTGTTCAGCTTTAGCTCTTGTAAATCTAAAACTATCAAAATATGAACTAATAAACGGATCATTTTCAGAAAGCGAATCCGGCAAGAACATGGAATAACTTATTAACTTATTATTTACAACAAAAACTTGTTGATATCCAAAAAGCTTAATACCTTTTTTTTCGCACGTAAAACTAAAATTTACTCCATCAATATTGTCTTTCTTTATGTGATTTTCATGCAGGTTGTAACCTTTTAAAGGCGAAATTGTGTTGCTTATAAAAACCTCAAAAACATGGTTTGTTTTACTCGATTCCAATGAATCGGCATTGATAGTTAGAACTTGGGCAAAATATAAATTAAGCTTATTGTCTTGATAGATGTAATAGACACCTTCATTTGAGAATTCAGTTTTAGGCGTATCAGGAAAAGTAATTTGAGCTTTCCAATCCAGATTTTGAATAAAGCTACGTTGACAGTAAGCAAATAATGAGTTAAAAAGCAGCAATAAGATGAACAATGCTTTTTTATAACTCAAATCACTATGAATCATGAACTATGATCTATGAACCAATTAACTAATCACCTTCAACGTTTGCTGCACAAAACGTGCCTTCTCAATCGCCCTTTCCCTATCTGCATCCACAATCGTCACATGCCCCATTTTGCGGAAAGGTTTTGTAAGCGCTTTACCATACAGATGCACATATACACCCGGCTGTTTCAATATCTTCTCAATCCCCTGATAAACCGCGGGGCCTTCGTGGCCTGCTTCGCCTAATACATTTACCATAATGGCGTTGTTAAGGCAGGTGGTATCGCCCAGCGGCTGGTTAAATATCGCCCTTAAATGCTGCTCGAACTGCGAAACCACGTTCCCCTCAATACTTTGGTGGCCGCTATTATGCGGGCGCGGCGCAAGCTCATTCACCAAAATACGACCGCTCTTATCCAGAAACATCTCCACTGCCAGTAAGCCTACTATCTTCAGCGTTTCGGCTATCTTTTTAGCGATCAGCTCTGCTTCCTGCTGAACCTCGAACGGCAAGGTGGACGGTGATATCAGGAACTCCACCAGATTAGCCTGCGGGTTAAATTCCATCTCCACCATCGGGAATGTTTTTACCTCGCCGTTTTCATTGCGGGCAACTATTACAGCAATCTCTTTCTGAAAATCAACCCAGCGCTCAATAATGCTTGGCGCGGTAAAGGCGTTGTGGAGGTAGGATTCATCCACCACTTTATATACGCCTTTGCCATCGTAGCCGTCTTTGCGCAGCTTTTGAATATAGGGGAATGGAATAGTACTGTTCTTTAACTGATCGGCAGATGATATTACCTGGAATTCAGCGGTCGGAATATCGTTTTCTTTAAAGAATTGCTTTTGCAGGCCTTTATCCTGTATCAGGCGGATAATGCGGGGCTGAGGATAAACCATCACACCCTCTTTTTCGAGTTGCTCCA
>JBQCIS010000031.1:0-19752 GCA_051953515.1 Mucilaginibacter sp. | reverse complement strand
CAACGACACAACTTATAGGAATATAACCTTTTACTTAGCATTAACGTATAAGGGTTATTGATTAACTACAAAACGATGAATATTAACACCCGGGCAGTAAGTATTTTATTAGTTGATGATGATGAGATCAACAATTTCATCTCGATAAAACTGATAAGGAAAGCGCTGTTTAATGCTGAAATTACCGCATGCCTAAATGGTAAGTTCGCAATTGACCAGCTTGTTGAAATGCAGCGCAAAGGCGCTGATAAGTTACCCGACTATATACTACTCGACATTAATATGCCGATCATGAACGGATGGGAGTTTTTGGACGAATACAAACGCCTGAATATCGACCCGGATGGCAAAACAAAAATATTCATTATTTCCTCATCAGTTTTCAGCAACGATATTAACAAAGCCCGATCTTATCAGCTGGTAAAAAGCTTTATTTCTAAACCATTAAGCGTGGATAAAATAAAGGAAATGTTTACCATTGAAGAGAGCGACGAAGTTAATCACTAAAAAATATTGAATTTTTCGCCGTCATAACCTACATTACCCACGGTAGTGTTTTTGGCGTGATAGAACAGGCATTTCCAACCTTCAGCTGCTGCTATTTTTCCGTATTCTTCGCGTAACTGCATAGCTTTGCGCCCGTCGTAATCATACTTTGCAATAAACCTGCGTAACAACTGCTCAGGCTCAGGCAGTTCATCTCCGCCAAAAAAGCATTTATCCGACTGATCTTCTATCCAGAAAACCTGGTGATACGGGCAATGTCCACCTGATAGTTCATAACGGATACCCGGCTGAAGTTCACCTGAACCATTTACTAATTGCAACTCCACATTATTGTACAACGCCTCAAATATTTCCTTATGGTAAGATGACGATTTTCCCGTAAATGCAAACTCCCATTCGTGCTGTTGTATCACGTGCTTAGCATTTGGGAAGCTTGGCACCAATTGTCCGTCGCGTTCAACAACTAATCCGCCTGAATGGTCGTAATGCAGATGCGACATTAATACCTGGGTTACATCGGCCGGCTGAAAACCCGCACTTCGGATATGTTTGTGCAACCATAACTCACCGTCATCAGCTTTAAAGCCCAGGCCGGCATCCAGCAGTAACAGGTCGGTATCGGTTTTTATCAGAAACGGACTTACATGTATAAAAAGTGAAGCCGGGCGGTCTTTCGGCGAGTGTATGGTGGGGTCGAACGGGATAAACTTTTTGGTGGCATCAACGGAGTAAGAGCCTTCTTTTAATGGGTAGATATTCATTTTAATGTACGGATGTAAAGCTGTGCAAATGTGCGGATTTGTAGATGTATAAATGTTATTAGTTTGTCAATGTTTAAATGGCACAGCTGATAAATCAAAAGCAATTATTTGATCATCAAGTGTTTTCTTCATCTGCACATCCGCACATCTGCACATTTGCATATTTTCGATTATCTTTAAGGTTTTTAACCGCAACAAAGATAATGCAAAAACGCTGGGTGATCAGGGAAAATACGAATGAACAGATTACAAAACTCTTGTCATCCGAATTGAACATCGACCCGGTTTTAGGCAGCTTGCTGGCGCAAAGAGGGATCAGCACTTTTGATGGTGCCCGCCATTTCTTCCGGCCTGAGCATCGGCACCTTCATGATCCCTTCCTGATGCGGGATATGGAAAAAGCCATTTTGCGTATTGAGGAAGCCATTAAAGCAAACGAAAAGATACTGATCTATGGCGATTATGACGTAGACGGAACTACGGCCGTTGCGGTTGTTTTCAGCTTCCTTAAAAAATATCACCGCTATCTTGAATACTATATTCCCGACCGCTACCTCGAAGGCTATGGCATATCGCTAAAAGGTATAGATTATGCGGCAGACAACGGCTTTACGCTCATTATTGCGCTCGATTGCGGCATTAAGGCGGTGGATAAAATAGCTTACGCAAATGAACGGGGTGTTGATTTTATTATTTGCGACCACCACACACCCGGCGATACCATACCCGCCGCTGTTGCGGTTCTTGATCCTAAACGTACTGATTGCGGATACCCGTATAAAGAATTATCCGGCTGCGGCATCGGCTTTAAGCTGATACAGGCCTTCGCCGAAAAAAATAACATTCCATTTGAAGATACGCTTGGCTATATCGATCTGGTGGCAGTAAGCATTGCCTGCGATATTGTACACATTACCGGCGAAAATCGCGTGCTGGCGCATATGGGGCTGCATAAACTCAACATCAACCCATGCATCGGCCTTAAAACGCTGATGGATGTTGCCGGAAGAGCAAGCAATTATACCATATCAGACATCGTATTTTCCATCGGTCCGCGTATCAATGCCGCCGGCAGAATAGATGATGCCAAACATGCTGTGGAGTTGCTCATTTCCAGCAACGAGGATAATGCCAAAATAAAAAGCGAGCTCATCAATCTTAAAAATCTCGAACGTAAGGAGCATGACCTCAACATTACCGATGAAGCGCTGAGCATGATTGATAACAGTGAGGTACTTATCGCGCGGAAATCTACCGTGGTTTTCAGCGAAAACTGGCATAAGGGTGTTATCGGTATTGTGGCATCGCGGCTAACGGAAAAGTATTACCGGCCTACCGTAGTGCTCACCCGTTCCAACGGGCATGTGGCCGGTTCGGCGCGTTCGGTATTAGGCTATGACCTGTACGAGGCGCTTTGCGGCTGCAGCGACCTGCTGATCCAGTTCGGCGGTCATAAATATGCTGCCGGACTGACTATGCAACCCGAAAATGTGGAAGCGTTTATGAACCGCTTTGAAGAGGTAGTAAGCACCACCATAAAACCTGAACAGTTGGTACAACAGATTTTGATAGATGCGCAGCTGGAATTGAAGCGGATAGAACCTAAGTTTTTCAGGATACTCAGCCAGTTCGCACCCTTCGGACCAGAGAATATGGCGCCGGTTTTCATCAGCAAAAATGTATATGTTTGCGGTAGCGCGATGCCCGTAGGCACCAACCACATCAAAATGTCGGTAATGCAGCCGGGCTCGGCTATGTTTGATTGCATTGCTTTTGGACTTGGCGAATACCTCGACAAAATAAAAAAAGATGTACCTTTTGATATTTGTTACACCATAGAGGAAAATATTTGGCGCGAAAAACGTTCTATACAATTGAATATAAAAGGGATTAGGGCGTAAGCCCGGAATATCGAACATCGAATACCGAATGCCGAATATTGAAGTTAAATGTTCGTCATTCAAATTTGGACATTTGATGTTCATCATTCAAAACCCTAAACTTAAAAAGCATGAATTTAAGAGCAGAGCATCTACTCAAAAAATATAAACAGCGCACAGTTGTTAACGATGTATCGTTCAATGTATCGCAGGGCGAAATTGTTGGATTGCTTGGCCCCAATGGCGCCGGGAAAACCACGTCGTTTTACATGATAGTGGGTTTAATAAAACCTAACGAAGGCACCATTTATCTCGACGATGAAGATATTACCGGCGACCCAATGTACCGCCGCGCCCAAAAGGGCATAGGTTACCTGGCACAGGAGGCGTCTGTTTTCCGTAAGCTTTCTGTTGAGGATAATATCCGCGCGGTGCTGGAAATGGGCGACCTGAGTAAAGAACGCCAAAAAGAAAAGCTGGAAGAACTGATAGACGAGTTTAGTTTACATAAAGTGCGCCGTAACCGTGGCGACTTGTTATCTGGTGGTGAGCGCCGCCGTACCGAAATTGCCCGCGCGCTGGCTGCCGAACCAAACTTTATACTACTCGATGAACCATTTGCAGGTGTAGACCCTATTGCGGTTGAAGAGATTCAGGCCATGGTAGCAAAACTCAAACATCGCAATATAGGCATACTCATCACCGACCATAACGTACAGGAAACCTTGTCTATTACCGACCGTGCTTACCTGCTTTTTGAAGGAAAAATTTTAGAATCGGGGGTTCCGGAAGTTTTGGCTTCTAATGAAATGGTAAGAAAAGTGTATCTTGGAGCAAACTTTGTTTTGAAAAGGAAAACTTTCGCTCAATAAATGTAGCGCCTATGCCAATTTTTAACTCTGTTTTTACGTGGTTCATGAAAAAGCGTATCCACCAGATAGAGCTTTTTATGAAGTATCCGAACGAGGTTCAGGAAGAGTGGTTCGAGCAACTCATCTCGGGCGCCGAGCAAACGGAGTGGGGAAAAAAATATCATTACAAATCCATCAACACGCTTACCCAGTTCAAACAACGGGTACCCATACAAACTTACGACACGCTAAAACCATACATTGAGCGGATGTTAAGGGGCGAACAAAACGTGTTATGGCACTCGGGCATCCGCTGGTTCGCCAAATCATCTGGCACCACTAACGACAGGAGCAAATTCATCCCGGTAAGCGAGGAATCGCTGGAAGAATGTCACATGAAGGGCGGCAAGGACATGCTTTCGCTCTATTTTAATAACCGGCCAAATGCCCGCATATTTACCGGCAAAAGCCTTACCCTGGGCGGCAGCAACCAAGTAAACCAGTTACATCCCGATGCGTCGTTCGGAGATCTTTCGGCGGTAATTATGAAAAATCTACCCATGTGGGCTGAATTTTGTCGCACGCCACATATCGATATCGCTTTGATAGAAAACTTCGAGGAAAAGATAGAGAAAATGGCCCATGCCGTTAAAGACGTGAACGTAACGAGTATCAGCGGCGTGCCTACATGGAACCTGCTGCTATTTAAACGCATACTGGAACTTACCGGAAAGAATAATCTGCTGGAAGTTTGGCCAAACCTTGAGCTCTACTTTCACGGCGCAGTAAACTTTACGCCCTACCGCGAGCAGTTCAGAAAACTTATTCCCGACAACGACATGTATTACCTGGAGACGTACAACGCCTCCGAAGGCTTTTTCGGCATACAGGATACCACAAGCGACGATATGCTACTGATGCTTGATTATGGCATCTTTTACGAGTTTCTGCCGCTGGAGAACCTGCATGACGAAAGCCCGCGTACACTTGGCCTTTATGAAGTGGAGCTAAATAAAAATTATGCACTTATTATCAGCACCAATGCCGGTTTATGGCGGTATATGATAGGCGATACTGTCCGTTTTACATCGCTGTCGCCGTTTCGTATACAGATTACCGGGCGCACCAAGCATTTCATCAATGCCTTTGGCGAGGAATTGATCATTGACAATGCCGAACGTGCCCTTGCCGAAGCCTGCGTACAAACCGGCGCCATCATCCGTGATTACACCGCAGCTCCTGTATACTTCAGCGACAATAATAACGGCGCACATGAATGGATTGTAGAATTTGAACAACGCCCTGCCGACTTCGAGCGCTTCATCGACCTGCTGGATGAAACCCTGCGTCGCCTCAACTCCGATTATGATGCCAAACGCTTTAAAGACATGGCCCTGCGCCGACCGATTGTACATAATGCTGCCGAGGGCACGTTCTTTAGTTGGATGAAGGAGCGAGGCAAAATCGGCGGTCAGCATAAGGTGCCACGTTTGGCCAATAACCGCGAATACGTAGATAGCATACTGAAAATGATGGAAGTTGTAGCGTAATGACGAGAACCATCGTAGTATATTGTTAGAAAGTCAGGAAATCGATATACCTCATGAGAAGGCCTTTACTATTACTGTTTATTATTGCTTGTATGTATGCCTGCAAAAAAGATAAGCAGACCGCCCCCAATATTACCGGCACATGGGAGCTGCGTCAGACATACGGCGGTGTTGTTGGCATTCAAAATTATAAACCGGGCAATGGCCATACCTATACCTTCACAGCAAGTGGTTCATTTACACAGTACGCCGGGAAAGATACCCTAATTAACCAGGGTACTTATTCCATTAAAACAAGCGCAGTAAAAGTACAGGGCGTTTTATACAACCTGTTGCTGCTGAACGGCGCACAGAGCGGCCCGGAGATACAGGTGCAGGATACAGTTATGTTGTTGGGGCTGGAATATAATAATGGGATTGCGGGTGTTTATGCTAAGATGAAGTAGAACTTATTTTTTATTCCCTTCCCGAGCTGACTATGATAACCGTACCATTTCCCAAATCTTCACCGCCTCAACAGCTTCCTTTACATCATGTACACGCAGGATATTTGCACCTTTAGTTAGTGCGATAGTGTTTAATGCGGTAGTACCGTTCAGCGCTTCATCGGCTGTGGTGTCGAGTGTTTTGTAGATCATATTTTTACGGGAGATGCCTACCAGTATGGGTAAACTAAGTACATTCAGGTCTTGCAAACGTTTCATCAGGGCATAGCTGTGCTCTGCTTTCTTGGCAAAGCCGAAGCCTGGGTCAATAATCACATCCTTAATGCCCGCTTGCTTCAACGTGTAGTATTTGTTGCTGAAATAATCAAACACTTCATCAAAAACATTATCATACTGCGCCAGTTGATTCATATTTTTTGGTGTGCCTTTCATGTGCATCAGTATATACGGCGCCCGCAAACGGGCAACGGTTGCAAACATGCCTTCATCCAGTTGCCCGCCGGAAATATCATTAATAATATGCGCCCCGGCATTTATAGCGGTTTCGGCAACCTGAGAGCGGAAAGTATCGATGGATAAAATGGCGTCCGGGAAACGAGCCGATAACATTTCAACCACCGGCAGTAACCTGTCGGTTTCTTCGGCTACAGAAATATCATCAGCGCCAGGACGCGATGAATAAGCACCAATATCCAGAAACGTAGCGCCATCGTTCAGCATTTTTTCGGCTTGTATCAGTGCTTCGTTTATATCCTGCTTACGGCTGCCTGCATAAAACGAGTCGGGAGTGAGGTTAATGATGCCCATTACCTTAGGCGAACTTAGGTCGATAAGTTTGCCGCCCGCATTAAGGGTTACTTTTTTCTGAAAAAATGTATCTTTAGCCACAGGGATTCTGATTGAAACGTTGTAAAGTTAACTGTAACTTTGCAAAATAATACAACTCAACGTTTCAACGTTCCAACATTGCAACGTTTCAACACAATACAACTTTGAACAACACATCTGCCGAATTCGATCACGTTATCGCCAACTGTAAAAATATTTTCATTAAAAAAACCATTGATTATGGCACGGCGTGGCGCATCCTGCGTCCGGAATCCATAACCGATCAGATATTTATCAAGGCACAGCGAATCCGCACACTGGAAGAAAAAAAGGTGTCAAAAGTGGGTGAAGACATTATTGGCGAATATATCGGTATAGTAAATTATTGTATTATAGCCATGATGCAGCTGGAATGCGGCCCCGAAACATCGACCGAACTACAGGTAGACGAGGTAAGCCGCCTATACGACGAAAAGGTAAAGGAAACCAAAGACCTGATGTTTGCCAAAAACCACGATTATGGCGAGGCTTGGCGCGATATGCGCATCAGCTCCCTTACCGATCTGATACTGATGAAGCTGCTCCGCGTAAAACAGATAGAAGACAACAAAGGCCACACGCTGGTTTCAGAAGGAGTAAAGGCCAATTACCAGGATATGCTGAATTATTCGGTATTCGCACTTATCAAACTTAATCCGCAGATATAAAATGGGAAAGCAACACTCAAAAACCAATCCCGCTTCGGCTTGGGTGTGGATATGCCGCCTGCTGGTGGGCCTGCTATTCATTTTTTCGGGATTGATCAAAGCAAACGACCCACTTGGCTTTTCTTATAAACTACAGGAGTATTTCGAGGTGTTCCATATCACCTTTCTTGACGGCCTGGCACTTTACATAGCCGTTATACTGTGTGCTTTTGAGATGATACTGGGCTTTGCGCTGCTAATTGGCGTTCGCGGCAAACAGGTAGCATGGGGGCTGCTGCTGCTTATCATCTTTTTTGCGTTCCTCACCTTTTATTCGGCCTTTTTTAAAGTGGTACAAACCTGCGGTTGTTTCGGCGATGCGATAGTGCTTACACCATGGCAATCATTCAGCAAGGATCTTGTTCTGTTATTGCTCATTTTGGTGCTGTTTAAGCATCGCGCAAGTATTCAGCCCATATTCAGCCCTAAAACCAGCGACAGGCTGCTTATCATTGCTGTAATAGGCGGATTTGCGGTGGGCTTTTATACCTACAACTTTTTACCGGTGATGGATTTTCTACCCTATAAAATTGGCGCGAATATTCCCGACGAAATGAAACGGCCGCCAAATGCCCAGCCCGATGTCTACGAACAAACCTATCACCTTAAAAATAAATCAACCGGTGCTACCAAGGTGATGAACGATAAGGAATACATCAGCAGTAATATCTGGAAGGATAATAACTGGCAGATCGTTGGTCAGCCGGAATCACGCCTTGTAAAAAAAGGTTTCACCCCGAAAATTCAGGATCTGTCTATTTACGATAGTCAACATAACGATTATACCAACGAGTTGCTCACCAACCCGTATTACAGCCTCGTTATTGTAGCATGGGACATTGATCATGCCAATGTGGATGCCATCAACCAGATCAATGCTCTGGCGCTCGACCTGCGCGAGAATTTTAATACGCGGATTGTGTTGCTTACTTCAAGCACGGCTTCGGTAGCGGAGGCTTATAGCAAGCAGCATCGGCTCGTTTTTGAGCTGTTTTATGCTGATGAGGTGCCGTTAAAGGAAATGGTGCGCGCCAATCCGGGCGTTATCCTGCTAAAAAACGGAACGGTGATAAACAAATGGCATTACCACCTGCTGCCAAAGTATGACGACCTGGTGAAACAATATTTTAGGAAACAGTAAATGGGATTGATTTTTTTTACCGGGTTTATGGGCTGCGGAAAAACCACCTGGAGTCGCAAACTGGCCGCGCATTTAGGGTATGAATTTATAGACCTTGACCATGTATTGGAAGAGCAGGCGGGAATGACAATAGCCGAATATTTTTCGAGCTTTGGCGAAGATTCATTCCGCAAGCTGGAATCAGAGGTACTAAAGTTGACCAAATATCCCGAAAACGCGGTTGTATCCACCGGTGGTGGCCTGCCTTGCTTTTTTGATAATATGGATTGGATGAATGCGCATGGTAAGACCGTATACATCAAACTATCACCTAAAACACTCGTTGACCGGTTGGAGAAAGGTAAAGCCAAACGCCCGTTGCTGCGCGACAAAGATGGCAACGAACTGCTTACCTTTATAGCTGATAAATTAGCCGAGCGCGAACCCTACTATCTTCAGTCGAAATATATTGCCAACGGCATAGATATGACCGTTGAATACCTGGAACAACTGATTGCGCCTTTGTAGTGTAACAAGTACTGCAAATTGCTGAAAACCATAGACAAAAAATATTGTTGCACACAGTAT
The DNA here is from genome assembly GCA_051953515.1 of Mucilaginibacter sp. Classification (GTDB taxonomy): domain Bacteria; phylum Bacteroidota; class Bacteroidia; order Sphingobacteriales; family Sphingobacteriaceae; genus Mucilaginibacter. Next base: position 10,475 of record JBQCIS010000031.1, on the reverse strand, counting down.
GGACCATAATGTGTATTTGTTAGCAACCGACCCCAAGAATCCCTGCAGGGATGTAATTCATTCAAGAGACACAGGTCTAAAGATCAGGGTATTTTGCCTTAGCAACGAACGCTTTACCCCACAAGAAAACGAAATACAACTATTTGGCTACGCGCACGACAAGCTGTATGCCTTTGAAACTATCAATATTGCTGCTGAGGATGCCCTCGACGTAGTAAGCGCTATACAATGGTATGCCGACTACGTAGGCGATCCGGAAATGGAGATCCTGCCGGAAGACCCACGCCAAGGCGAGGAAATAGCTATGTAATACCCTGTAAATCATTTTATTAACTATTGTTTAAGTGATAAACACTTCTTACATTAGTAATTACTAATCAATGTTTAACATTCACCATTAGTTGATACGTGCCATGCCTAAGTATGTAATTGAGAGGGAAATTCCAGGAGCTGGAGCCCTTACTGCCGATCAGTTAAAGTCCATTTCACAAACCTCATGCGGGGTATTGAATAAGCTCGGCCCACAGATACAGTGGATCAATAGTTTTGTAACAGACGATAAGATTTATTGCGTTTATATTGCACCAAATGAAGAAATGATTCGCGAACATGCTGCGCAAGGCGGCTTCCCGGCTAATTCTGTAGCGAAGGTAATAACGGTGATCGACCCGACTACTGCCGAATAATTTTTAATAACACCTCGCGATCAGCCTTTATCTATCCGGCCGGTATAATAAGATAACTTTTCCAATATATAATCCATTGGCAGGTCGGCCGTGGGATCTATGCGTATCGATTCGTACCGGTCTTTAGGTTTTTCACCAGGTGCAAATTCAATCAGGCTTTTGTCCAGGCAGAAGCCCAGCATCAGTTTGCGTTGATTGAGCCACAGATAGCCCAGTTTCTTGCCTTTATAGGTGAAGAAGGGTATCTGGAACTTTCGTTCGTGGCAAATGCCAGTATTATAACGTAATATAACATCCTTCAATGCCAGCAGGCAACTCTGGTATGGTTCGGGCTTGGAGAGATAATAGGACTCAAGAGCAGTGGTCATACTAACCAAATCTTTAATAATATAATTTACAAGTTACTGCTTTTTCGTGACACATCACACACCTCTCATATTTAACCCGCTGAAAGAAAGTGTTTTGCAAAAATTTTAAATTAATTTTTGCAAAATGATGATATGCGCCTATATTTGCAGTCCCAAAACGATGGGAGCATAGCTCAGCTGGTTCAGAGCATCTGCCTTACAAGCAGAGGGTCACAGGTTCGAATCCTGTTGCTCCCACAAGAAAGAAAGCCTTTTAGAGAAATTTGAAAGGCTTTTTTGTTGGTCTATGCTTTTCAGACGTAGGCAAACACTCGCCATCCGATAGTACATTGTTAGTACAGTGTTAGTACATCAAGTAACCACAATGCAAACATTATGGTTTACTTCAAAATCATTCTCAACGACAAGCGCCAAAAGAAAGACAGCATTTACCCGGTAGCAGTACGAGTAACGTTTAATCGAAACAACACCACGTTTAACACCGGCATAAGGATAAAGCCCGAACAGTGGGATGTCAAATCATTACGAATCAAGCCAAACCACCCAAACGCACAGGCGTACAATAAAACCATCACAGACTTCTATAGTAGAATTCAGAACCTATCGTATGAACTCATCCACGAACAGGACTTTTCTTTCCAAAGCCTAAAAGACCGGCTGAACACCACCTCACCAGTTCAGAAGAAGCATTGTAAATTAATCTTCAAGGACTTTGGAGACAAGCTTGTGAGCGATATGATGGCCATTAACCAAACCGGCAATGCTATAGTCTATCAGACAGCTATAAATCGTGTGATGACATTTTCTAACAATACTAAATTGAAGTTCACTGACATAGACTATAGGTTTCTGGAAGCTTTTAAACGTCAGCTTATAAAGGATGGCATGAAGCAGAACACCATTAGTAACTACTTCCGTACGCTACGTGCCATATACAATAAAGCCATCAAGGAAAAACTTATTGACCGGGCAACCTACCCGTTCCTTGACATAACTATAAAATCCGAGCGTACGGCCAAAAGAGCAATAACAGTTGATGATCTGATTGCAGTTTCAAAGCTTGGTCTCAAACCGAAATCACGCATGTGGCATGCGCGCAACTACTTTCTGATCAGTTTCGCGCTTCGGGGAGCATCTTTTACAGACCTTGCATACCTAACAAATGAAAACATCTGTAAAGGCCGTATTACCTACCGAAGACGCAAAACAGGCAAGGAGTTGAGCATTAAACTATCCCCGTATATCAGCAATCTGTTTTCACTATACACAAACTCAAATACCAAATACCTGCTACCCGTTGTAATTGGTGGCATCGAGGAAGATAGCTTAAAGGCAAAAAGGCTTATTGCACAATGGATCAAAACGACCAACAAGTGGTTACGAAAGATAACCGAGGATTGTGAGCGGGACTGCGACATAACAACCTATGTGGCTCGGCATACATGGGCAACCACAGCCAAGCGTTTGGGCTATTCAATAGAACTTATCGCTGAAGCTATGGGGCATGAGCATGGTAATCGTATCACTAATATCTACCTTGATACCTTTGATCAAAGTCTGATTGACGAAGTGAATGAAAAGGTAATTCAGCTGCTACAATAATCACATATAAATACTAGAGCAGGATGGTCTAACTATCCTGCTTTTTTTACCTTTGATTGTTAATACTAATACATGACTGAAGACCTACTTACCTTTAAACTTAAAAATATAGATCTTACGGTTATAGCTCTGGTGTATCCTGAATGCCATCTATCCGATGGTTTCAAGGCACTCATTAAACAATCAGTAGGTAAGGGTGAGCAACGATGCTTGATTGACATTAATTTTTCATCTGATGTTGTCATCACACATCCCGAGATTGAGGGCTTTAACCAATTGTTCACGGAGTTCGAGAAGGTTAAAAGGGCCATAGAGGCTAATAAAATTCCTCAAGCAGAACTGGAATACAACTCTAAAGTTGAACAGTTAGGGGATAAAATCACGAACGACATCAAATGCAAATTCGAGGAAGCCATTTATATAAATAAACGTACCACAGCTAAGCTTAAACCTCATGTCGATACATTATTGTATATATGCTTAGCGCTATACGAATACTATTGGGATACCTATGGTACAAGCTTTAATGGCCCAGTATCGGAACACCCGGTAAGTAATCTTTTGCCTGCAGGCTTGCCAAGTCACTCTCGTAGCATTCAACAAGTACATTTTGTCAGCAAGCTGCTCTACTGGCACTTTAAAAAGCCAAATGCACAAAGAGACGTAACAATAATTGCCGGTGGCCAGATGCACTATACAGATGACAGTATCTTGGTTGATTGGTTAATACGTCTAATAGCAGAGCATAGTTTTCCTATATCTATGGATTACACGGGAATGGTACTTAGTAAATTACTAAAGCACAGGCATAGTATGGATGCTAATAAATTTCTCGCCGAGTTAGAAAAGTTTACCCTGCTTAAGGCTGATGATCTCGTTGATTGTAAGCGTAAAGTCGTATGTAGCTATTGTTTGGATATGCACAAAATCTTCTCTCACTTCCTTAACTTACCAATAAATAATTTAATTGGGAAACGCTCCAAAATATACCATAACATACTGTTAGCTTTCAAGATGGATGACTTTGCAGAACTACATCGAGTTCATAATGGCTCTAAACAAAGGGCAGATGAGGCGGAAAACCGGCTTGGCACGTTATTAAGGCCTGAACTGTCTAAAATCAAATGCAATTAAGCAACTCTTGATGGACTAAAGCTACTTGCATTCCCTCTAATAATTTTGCCTGTGTCAAGAGATGGTAATTTAACTTTCTCATTAACAGACAAATATATCATTATGGACGGAATGTTCAAAACACTAACTGAAGCGCTTAACGGAGGTAGACCCACGTTAACCGCAAGACAATTTCTCGGTAAAGAAGAAGGGATATCTTACTTCAAGCCACCCGAGCTTATAGCTTTCGCAAAAACATTGAGACCGAATGAAATTTCGGCCCTTGAAACAATATTTGAAGGAATGGCTGACGGGTGTCGGGTTGGAGGAACGATTGCAAGTAAAAAGGACAAAGGTGGTCGGCGCTACGCCTTTGTTACAATGGATCGCGCTAATGCTAACAGTGGTGGCAAATACATCTTAGAAGGTGGTATGGTGCAACTTCTTAAGGACTATATGAACGCAAAATTCGTTATAGGCTTCACCCTTGAAGAATTAGTTGAGGAAGCTTTAAACGGCTAACAATTCACGCCCAGGAACAAATTCCGTTCCTGGGCTTTATTTAAACAATTTATTAATCAGCTTGACAGTGCATTATCATGCACCAATGGATAATTATTGCCATACCCATGAAACCTGTAAAGATTAAATTACCAAAAGATAAGTACATAAGTCAAATAGAACCTTTCAAGTCAGAAGGAATTGACACGGACAGTATATATCATAAAACTGTACCCGGTTGCGGTTTCACAGGATTTGCTATTGACGAATTTCAAGAAAACTTGATAGCATGTCTGCCCAATAGACCTGTAATTGAATCTAAAGTAGCTGAGCATAATAAAAAATATCACGACCGTAAAATATTGGGCGTCTATAAAGGAATTGAAGTGGCTGACATTAGAGCCTATTTATTATCTGATGTTAAATACAAGAAGATATTAACAACACCTGAAGGATTTACAAGTAAAGTAGTAAAGGCCTTTAAAGATGTACAAGTAATGAGGGATACGTATTTCATGTTATTAGATGAATGCGAGCGTATTGTGACCGATGTTAAGTACAGAAGTAAGATAGCCGCTCCAGTAAATGAATTTCTAAGGTTCAAACGAAAGGCTATGGTATCCGCTACCACATTACCGTTTAGTGATGAGCGGTTCAAAGATTTCAAGCATTATCTAATTGAGCCGAACTATGATTATAGCAAACCCATTACAGTGATCAATACAAATAGTGCTGCTGCATCGTTACATAAATTGCTTGAAAAACTGCAAAGCGAACATGTCTGCATATTTATAAATTCCACGAGAGGCATAGCTGCTCTATCAAAAACATTAAACATCCGATCGGAAAGCAAAGCCTTTTGTGCTAAAGAGAGTGTTGTTAGCTTACTCGAAAAAGATTTCAAACAAGCTTATAGCCACTTTGAAGTAAAGGATATGGCAAAGTACAATTTCTTTACAAGCAGATACTTTTCAGCATTTGATATAAAGATCACAGACTATAAACCAGATGTGATTATGATAACAGATGTGGTGTTTGCAGAACATAGTATTCTCGATCCGCAGACTGAAGTTATACAAATTGCAGGGAGGTTACGCAATGGAGTAAATAGTTTAACCCACATTACCAATTTCGATTCAGATATGAGAGTAAAGTCAGAGGAAGAATTATTATACTATCTGCAAGGATGTTTTGATACCTATGAGGGGTTTGTAAGTAGTTATGAAAAAGCAGTACACCCTGGACAAAAAGATTCTTTCATGGCTGCAATCGAGGCATCCCCTGCAAATCCATATTATGTTGATGGTGAATTGAACAGTTTTATGGTAGACAATGCAGTTCATGAGGAACGCGTGAAAAGTTATTATTTAAAGGCTGACCATCTTAAACAAGCCTATGATAAATTGGATAAACATTTCAAACCAATTTATGAGCAGGAGGATTACACAATTGCTGACAAAACATTATATAGCCTATCCAGTAAACAATCAGCAAAAGAGAAGTATAGAATCGCCGCCCAACTCATCGATAGTGTGTCTTCAAAAGGCAGTAGGATAGTTCTGTTTGCTGAAGAGCAACGATCAATACTTGTCAGAAAGTACCCTGAACTTAATGAAGCGTATTGGCTAATTGGTTTAGAAGGATTGGAAACTACAGATTACGAATTACCCAAAATTAAGAAAGCTATTCTTTTTGCTAAAAAGATTGATGAACTGAAACGGATGGCCATACACGTACAAGCAGCGTTTGAAGAATATACAACTATTGACCAAAGCCATATATATGCGGTTATAAAGGAGATATACACAAAATACAATTGTAATGACAAAGTAACAGCTTCAGCTATACTTAAATATTTTAGAGGTAGAAGAAGTCAGGGAAAGAAGAAGAATGTATATGTACTAACCCATAAGATCGATTTCTCATTGATTCGAAATTATTAGCTTTGGTGTTTATACAGGGTCTTTCAAAAGATGAATCAATCAATCAATTCAACAATCTTTAAATTTTAACATTTATACAGGTCTTACAAAACCTGAATTGAAAGCTGCCTTAGAGCAGCTTTTATTGTTTACTCAGAATAGTAGGCCTTTAATGGGCTGGCAGCATATTTGACACACACAACATTATCTTTTCTTTGCCTAAATACCTATTGTTTTGTATCTTTATACAATGTAAATAGCTACAGGACAATACATTAAACAGCAATGACATTGGCCTTGATGTTATATAAGATGCACCTTTTATACAGTACATTTTTAATTAATGGATAACTACAGAACAATGACCGATGCCGATGAGCAAATGCTAGATAAGTTATATAAATCAGATAAGAACCATGTTGAGATAATTGTTAATGACGCCTTTGATATGCTATGTGAATTGAAAACTAATCCGATGTACCAATCAATCGAAGGATTTATCGAAGGATCAAAGAATTGCGATAACCTTTTTATTAAATCATTTTGGGCATTGACAGGATTCATGAGGTATCTTGATTTGTACTGGCAGGCTGAAAAAAAGATGCTTGATGAAGTAGAGGAACCAATAAATAGAATTCGAGAATACGTAGCCAAATACGAACAGGAGAAAGATGTTTTTAAGACCGACTCTGAAAAGTACGATAAATCTCACTTTGACGCTGCTTAATTATATTTACAACAACGAAGAAAGCCGCCATCAAGCGGCTTTCTTTATTTTATACCAATTCAACTTTATTCAAATTTTAGCTTTATAAGAGGCTGTCAAAATCCTGAATTGACAAATCAGCCCCCCTGGCTTTTTTCAAATAGCCCCCCCTCTATCTTTAAAGGCCAACTGCTCCTAAATATTGGGTAATTCGTCCTGAAAAAGTTGTGTAATGTCTCCACTGCACTGTCGCTCGATTATAACCCCTCTCGTGATGTTGAGTTGAAAACAAAATAGTCTCAGACAATCGCAGCTGTCATCTGCGCCGAAAGCTTGAAAATCCCATTCTTGCTAATACTTCACTAAACAAGCTTATCCTATACTATGACTACTGCCTTTCGCTTTCGACGGATGCAGCCGCATGTCTGACACTTACTTATCCATTCACAACAAACCAACAGCCATGAAAGAACTTAAACAAGATTCCATTATCCAAACACACTATCCTATTACAAGGTACAAACCAAAGAAGCAATGGGTACGTGCACAGGCACGACCAGATAAAGGCCAAGTCATGGAAAATAATTGTACCGAAGCCGCTTATCACCGAGTGATAGCGTTAGTCAAATCATTAATGCAACCAGGGGAGGTCTACTATGAGCGCGACCATAAAACAGATCATACGGAAGGTCTTTATGGCATGCACAGTTTCGTTACTGATAGCTTTAGTTGGTCGCTCTATTGCGAGTTTAGTAACAACTACACGATCACCTACTCATACGGTGACTGCCCTTATAGAGCAGCAATTGAACAGGCGTTACGGGCATATCCTCTTGACCGGGTTTGTAATGAACAGTTACGACCTGACTATATACTATTCTATCAATCAGTATTACAGTTACAACCTGCAAAGTTTATCTACACTTTATAGGCCCACCTTCCTTAAAAACGATTCATGAAGCTTGGCTTAACAGCCAGGCTTCTTTCATTTAATTCCAATTCACAATGAACACTATTAACAATTCTTCAGCAACAGAGGCCTTTAATGCAGAGGTTAAGGCGGCTTACTTTTCTATCTTAAAGGCTACTAAGACTATGCTTGCTACCATTGAACAGGTCGAACTACGGTTTATCTATGAACGTAATGAAGCATCCGTGTTCAAAACCAGTATCATACACGAGCTTATAAGCCCGTTACTTTACTTACGCCTTGAACACTACGATGATGGTTCTTACGCTATTCATTTCGGATTTGAGCAAACGCAGCGCAAGGAGTTGAGTTTGATTACAGCTGCTTTCATGCGCTCACTTTACAAGGCCACAAGTTCGACCAACACACCTGTTAACATTGAATGCTGCATTAAAACTGACTGGATGCAAACATCATGCTCTGACTTGTTTGAGTATATCAGCGACAACAATCGGTATTATCACTTTAAACGCCTACGTTACCGATCAGCGATGAACAGAAAACAATTAAAGGTTGTGGCATAGTGTCATAACTGATTATTAACTTTACAACAAAAACAATTAACACGAAACAGATAGTAACACTACACTACATATAATTTAAGATATAAAGCGTTAAGCTTTGTTTGTTCTACTTCAGAAATCGGCAAAATTTTAAGTACAGTTAGAACGAGCGAGTTCAACGCCCACGCGCGAGCGTAGGGCGAAGACTTGTTTGTTGCTGTACGGGCTTTTGCCGAGCCTCTGAAGTGCAAGCTGAGTCCAGTCCTGCGCTTCCGTGTTTATAAACCTACCGAATGAGGGCTGCATCGGTGCCTAACATTATGCACAATGCTCAAAAGAATATTTATGATAGTATTGCTGATCTACCCTGGGTTAACAGTAAATGCACAATCCCTAAACAACACACAACTGTTAAAGGTATATGGCTTACTTATGGACGCTATAAGACAACCTAGAGACAAGTTCATCAAAACAGCAGTCTACTCCGTTAACGATAAACTTCAAACAATTGATAGCCGTTGGTCAAAGATCACATCGAAAGATCAGTTGATTTATGGCGACAATGACCTTTATATGACGTGGACATATCCAGTACCTGGAACTGATATACCACGACTTGAGGCTGATATCAAAGCGGCTCAGAATGATTTAATACCCGTGCTTGACTATCTCACGCCATACTCAACACAGTTCTTTCAGAATGAGAAAGACTTGAGCACCGTTGCCCAATTGATTAGCCACAAAAAAAATTCTCTACATGGCTATGATACCATATATCAAATGGGGCAGCTCATCTTTACCTATTCGACTTTCCCACCACGACCTAACGGGCCAAGCGTTAACGGACGATCAGCCTGGGTTTATAAAATCTCAATCACACATTCATGAAGAATAATAAAGTATTAGATTATATAGGGATGGCAATCGGTTTTGTCATCCTTATGGCATTGTTTACACCAAGCATAAGGGGTAAGGTAGTAGCAATGTTCAAAACAAAACCTTACGTCGAACTTACAGGCGAAAGCAGCCCTTATCAACTTAATATTTCAGAGTTTCCGTGGGGCTATGGTACAGTTGCCATTAACAAATTCAGCGGTGACTTTGACAAGCTTGACGAGAAGGTGTTCGATCTTTTAAAAGGTAAGACGGGTATCTGCAAGGTCTATCTCGCAGACAATGGCACTGACAAGTATGGCAACCATAATTCCAATAGCAAGTACATTGGTGATATAGATATGAATGAACTAGGCAGATATCAGGACTGGAAGTTTTGGCAAAACGGTGATGGTGGTATAAGGAAGCTGCTCTATAAAAAACTGTTTAACAAAAGCGATTCTGCACGACTTACTGCGATTGATACTACATCTGCCCATCCACAACCTGTACCTGTTATAAACCAACAAACACAGACAGCACAGCGTGTCTATTCCTTTCCTATAGATCGTCTTTATCCAATACCAAAAGATAGAGCTGATCTTGACACAGCTCGCTTTGAAGAAGATGGGACTATAGCAGCCGTTAACTTTGACAATGGCTTAATGCAGATTCAAACTGCAAGCGAGTTATTGGATGTTCAGTTCTATCCTTTAGATGCATCATCTGATACACAGGGAGACTTGCGTATAGCATTACAAGTTGGCAATCATATACGTTCAGTATGTGCACGAGCTGGAGCCAGTACATTGGATTTAGTTGCCGCCAAGATAACAGACACAAGCCGTTAACAGATCCACATAAGCCCACGGTTGCCCTCATCTCATTTCAACTCGAGGTGAAGGCAGCCTCATTAATGTTATGATGGGCGACACGAGATATACCAAAACGAAACAGCAAACACTCGCTTAGCTATATTTACAGCGGCGCGTTATCTTTGCAAAATGGCAATATTCTATACAGTATCTTCATCACAACTAGAACTAGGCTCATTAAGCTTACAATCCGATTACTCGGCATTGAAACGTTGGGTCATACAAGATTTATTCGATAGTAATGATGTCGACAGGTTACTTTATGAGCACTTCCCTGACGGCCTATCAAGGCATGGATTAATGTATGCTACAACGGGAGTAGGTGGGTTTGTCGGTAACGTTTGGCGTATGCATGA
>JBQCIS010000030.1:0-4749 GCA_051953515.1 Mucilaginibacter sp. | reverse complement strand
TGGCCGCGCAAGCAATAGCCAACACCGGACCGGCCGGGTTAGCGTGCTTACAGGGGCACGAATCGGCGCAGGAATACCCGCTTAATCAAATTATTGCACAAATAAAAAGTCAGGTTGAGGTATGAGCTGGCAGTCTTTAATAGTAGATATTTTCACTTACAGTTTATTAGCCTATTCGGTAATTTTGATAGCGTGCTACATATTCATAGGCACTTATTCCATCGGCGAAACAAGCAATTACCTTCGGAAAAACAGCTTTACCGATTACAGGGTGCTGGCGGGTTCAACTCAGGCTCCCAGCATCAGTATTTTGGCTCCTGCTTATAATGAGGGGGCCAATATAATTGAGAACGTCCGGTCGTTGCTGTCCATACATTACAATAACCTCGAAGTTATTATAATTAATGATGGAAGTAAGGACGATTCGCTGGATAAGCTGGTGGCCGCATATGATCTGTACAAGGCGGATTTTTTTGTTAACCAGCAAATCCCCACCAAAGCCGTACGTGGTGTTTATCAAAGCCGAAACAGTGTTTACCGTAAGTTAATTGTTGTAGACAAAGAAAATGGCGGCAAGGCTGATGCCCTTAATGTAGGTGTCAATATCGCCCGGAACAATTATATTGTTTGTATTGATGTTGATTGCATTTTAGAGCAGGATGCCCTGCTTAAATTAGCCAAGCCTTTTTTAGAAAATCCCGATCAGCGGGTGATTGCCACGGGCGGGGTGATACGCATTGCCAATAGTTGCGAAATTGAAGCAGGCAGGCTAATAAAAGTTAACCTGCCGGCAGATTTTTTGCCGCGTGTGCAAACGCTTGAATACATACGTGCATTTTTACTGGGGCGAATGGCCTGGAGCCGCTTAAACGGTCTGTTGCTGATATCAGGGGCGTTTGGTGCCTTTGACAAAGAAATTGTGATTAATTGCGGTGGCTACGATCACAGAACCGTTGGCGAGGACATGGAACTTGTGGTGCGAATGCGCCGTTATATGGAAGAGCGTAACCAGCCTTACAAAGTGGCGTTTATACCTGATCCGTTATGCTGGACAGAGGCGCCTGCAACCTTTAAAATCTTAGGTCGCCAGCGCAACCGCTGGACACGCGGCACAATTGAAACCCTTAAATTTCACCGGGTGATGTTTTTTAATCCCAGGTATGGCTTATTAGGGATGCTAAGCTATCCTTATTGGTTCTTTTTTGAGTTTTTGGCACCGCTTGTGGAATTTGCAGGCTTTGCCGTTTTTCTAATATTTAGCTTGCTTGGCCTTATCAATTGGTCGTTCTTTCTTACACTTCTTGCATTTATATTCAGCTTTGGCTGCCTATATTCGGTGTTTGCCATACTTATGGAGGTGCTGACCTACCACCAGTACAAGCGCCAGAAAGATATTATGAATTTACTATTAACGGCATTTTTAGAGCCGCTTATCTTTCATCCGTTTGTTGTATGGGCGGCTGTAAAAGGAAACATCGACCTGCTGAGGAAAAAGAACGCCTGGGGCGAAATGACACGCCAGGGGCTGTCACGGAAAACACCGGCTAACTAATTTGTTATGGTAACAAACAGGCAACAGATTACAGAAAGATTTAAAGAAGCCATCACATCGTTCAACGCAATATCATTGCTGTGGCTGGCCGTGTTGTTTGCGATGAGTTTGTTTGAAGTACTTTACAACGGTGTGATACACCCTTATCCGGATTCGTTACTTAAAGTGGCGGCATGGGCATTCTGGGGCGATGTTACTTTTCTGTTCAGTTACCTGTTTAAGCTGTTTTTGGTTTACCTGGCCGTGTGCTATATCAGTGTGCGGGTAGCAAAAACGTTATATAAGATATTTATTGTAACCGCCCTTGTTATTCAAATAGTGCTTATTAAATATTTTGCAGTAACGCTGCTGCCATTGGGTGCCGATATCTACGGCTATTCTATAGCTGATATCAGACAAACTATCGGGGCATCGGGCGGGCTCAATTTCGGAGTTGTGCTGTTGTTGCTTGTCTTTATCGGCGTGTTAGTTGTTGTTTTTAAATACCTGCCTGAAAAGCTGCAAATAAACTTCAAAACATCGGCTGCTGTAACTATGCTGTCACTCGTGCCGCTGTTTATTGCCCGCCCAACGCTTGTGCATCCAGGTAACCTGCAGTCAGATTTCGCCAGTAATTTAATTATGAATAAGTCGGATTTCTTTTATTCCGCGTCGTTAGATCACTTTTTCCCAACGGATGACGACCCGGATATTTATGCCGACAGCTATATAGGCGACTATGGAAGTGCAAAAGTGCTGCAACCATCTTTTACTTATGTTGACCCGGCCAACTATCCTTTTTTGCATGCCGATAGCACCGCCGACGTACTCTCTCCGTTTCTGAAACCCGCTGCTACGCCACCAAACATAGTGATACTTTTGGTTGAGGGCCTGGGAAGCGCTTTTACCGGCGATGGAGCTTATCTGGGAAATTTTACGCCATTTATAGACTCGCTTGCTAATAAAAGCCTGTATTGGCCAAACTTTTTAAGCGAAGGCGGCCGTACGTTTGCTGCTTTACCTTCTTTGTTAGGCTCACTGCCTTTTGCAAAAAACGGCTTTTTGGAAATGGGAGATCAAATGCCGCCGCACCTGTCCTTATTAAGTTTGTTAAAAGATAATGGTTATTACACATCATTTTATTACGGTGGCGACGCGCACTTTGATAACATGGAATTGTTTTTGCGCCGTAACAAAATAGACGAGCTCAACGACCAAAGATCTTTCCCTGGCGGATATACGAAAATGCCTGCTGTTAACGGATTCACCTGGGGCTATGGCGATAAAGAGCTGTTTCGTCATTACTTTGCCACACGGTTAAGTGCACAGCAAAGGCCACAGCTAAGTATAATACTTACGGTATCTACGCATAACCCATTTATATTTAACGAACAAGACACTTATTTGAAACGCTTTGAGCAACGAATGGCACAGCTGGGGTTTGATGAAACAAAGAAAAGCGAATACCGTAACTATAAAAATCAGTATGCAAGTATTCTGTATATGGATGATGCGGTAAAAGGATTTTTTGCAGCTTACAGTAAGCGTGCAGATTATACCAACACCATCTTCCTGATTACAGGTGACCACCGTATGCCGGAGATACCCATGAGAGATAAAATTGACAGGTATCATGTCCCGCTCATTGTTTATTCGCCTATGCTCAAACGGACATCACAAATAGCCTCGGTATCTACCCATTTTGACATCACCCCCAGTCTGTTGGCATATTTAAAACGGCATTACCACATTAAGAGCCCAAGGTTAGTAAGCTGGATGGGCCAGGGATTAGATACCACCATCAGCTTTCGTAATATTCACAGTTATCCGTTAATACAAACCAAAACCGACATGGTAGACTTTATCAGGGGCGATTACCATATAAACGGGAACACACTATTTAAACTATCGCCCGATTTAAGTGAAACTGCCGTGCAGGACGAGGAGAAATTAAACGAACTGAAACACGCCTTTGAGCAATTTAAAAATAGCAATAACCAGCTGATAAAGGGTGCGCCGCTGCTTCCGGACTCTATTAAACAGCATTACTAACGGGCAGTGAAATTGCCTTTTTGCAATACTTCATCATTTAAAATGGTGTTCATCAGCGGCTGATAAAACGTCCAGAAAAAACTTCGACGTTCCATAGGGTCGCTGGTATTATAGAACAGGAATTTAAAAAAACTGATCCCTTTAAAGTATGATGAGCTCATACTGATAGGATTATCACAGAAATCGCCCGAGAAATAACAGAACCGGTAATCGTTACCGCGATGCATCAACACTGCCGGCCAGGTAGCCGGAATACCATATTTTTTTAACTCTGCCGCTCCATTTTTATTGGTTTTAATATCAAAGCGCGCAATAACCTGGTTTACCGACTGGTTGGGTATAAGTATATCAAACCAGAACGGATATTTTATTTTGGCTGGAAGCTTGAATTTGTTTTGCCCATAATCTGTACTCAGGATGTGCGGCATGGGATCGCTCAAGTGAGTACTATCCTCCAATATTGCTACGCGGCCCTCGTCGTTAACAAAGGCAACGCCTGACTTGTGGAACGGCCATCTTCCGCTATGTTCCATTTTGTAGCCCGCAATCAGCCAATGCGGCAGTTCCTGGTTACGCAGGGTATCAAAACTATCAAAGTAGCGCGCTGTCCAGCCGGTCCAGTGCATTCCGAACAACTGTTCAAAACGTTGTCTCACCGCAGTGGTAGTTGGTGATGCGATACTGTTAAATTCCGCTATCACCAGTTTGTGTCTCGCCTTCATGTCAGCCAGCAGCGTTATGTCATTGTTGCTCATGCCACCATACAACATGCCTGAACGTTCAGTGCTGGCTTTCCCGCTGAACCATTCATTTTTGTAGATGCCATAGGTGTCTGTAACGTATGCCAGATCAGCGTCTGCGCTTAATTGTTGTAACTGCGCTGGCGAAAATCGCTCCAGCCCTTTAATGCGGTATTGTTTATCCTTTAGCGGGAAGAAACCAAAATAGTCATGATCAGCGCTATAGCTTTTTTGTTTTGTTTTCGTAAACCGGTCATGATTCAATATCCAGGTAAGCGATAAATGTTCCTGTCCCTGCTGTGTTAAAACCGTCTTGTCAATTATTGCTACAACTAATTTTGTTTTCGGGGTTAATAGCCACGCAAGCCACATCCACAGCGGCAGCAAAACAATCAGTAGCAGGATAAACAGAACCCATTTTTTCTT
>JBQCIS010000029.1:0-5981 GCA_051953515.1 Mucilaginibacter sp. | reverse complement strand
AAGTTTATGGCGATGATGGCTTATGGATTTATACTTATTACGATCATCAGCATGTTTGTCTTCGCCGGTGGGATAGCCATAAAATCATGCGACGTAGGTTTGCTTATTGCAGGCCTTATCGCCATTTACCTGGTCATTTGCGCGTATTCGGCTATCGGCCTTTTTATGTCGAGCCTTACGTCATATCAGGTTGTGGCAGCTATCAGCACACTGGCGGTTCTTGCGGCCCTAAATTATATCGGCCTCGTTGGCCAGAATATTGACTTTGTGCGTGAGATCACCTACTTCCTGTCAATAGCAGGGCGTGCCGATACAATGATTCACGGCCTGCTTACAAGCAAGGATATAATTTACTTCATTATTGTAGTGTGTCTTTTCCTTGGGTTGAGCATACTGAAGTTACAAACGGCACGCGAATCCAGGCCTATGGCTGTAAAAGCGGGAAGATATGTTTTATTCATCAGTGTTATGCTTTTAATCGGATATATCAGTTCAAGGCCGAAGCTTATTGCATACTATGATATGACCGCCACCAAAAGTGAAACTCTTACGCCCAACAGCCAAAAGATTATAAAAGACTTAAAAGGCCCGGTTACGTTCACAACTTATTCCAATTTGTTTGATGATATGTCGCCATGGGCGTTCCCGAAAGATCAGAAACAGGATTTTTCCTATTTTCTTAAATATCAGCGTTTCATGCCGGATATGCAAGTTAAGTATGTGTACTATTACGACGATTGCGATTATTACCAGATCTTAAAACAAATGAATCCAGACCTATCGTCATCAGCGATGGTCAAAAAAATTGCCGACTCCTACAAAGTAGATCCGGACCTGTTTCTTAGCCCGGCGGAGATCAAAAAACAAATTGATCTGAGTGGTGAAGGGAATCATCTTGTAAGGCTTTTACAGGTGGGAGACAGAAAAACATGGGTGCGGATGTTTAACGATTTTGAACGTTATCCGTCAGAAAATGAGATGACCGCTGCCTTAAAACGCCTTGAGGTGACGCCGCCCAAGGTAGCTTTTCTGACGGGTCAGAATGAGCGCAGTATTACCAGCGATGGCGATAAAGATTTCAAAACACCTGCAATTGGCAAAGGTTACCGGCAGGCACTTATCAACCAGGGCTTCGACGTGGAAAGTATATCGGTAAGTGAGGATGACATACCTGCGGATGTTTCAGTATTGGTGATCACTGACCCTCGCCAGGAGTTCACTCAGGCAGAAAAAGCACGCATTGACGCTTTCATAGATAAAGGCGGAAATATGCTTATCGCAGGCGAGCCAGACAAACGTGATGTGCTGAACCCGGTAATTACACGCCTGGGCATACAATATCTGCCGGGCAAGATCATCCAGATCAACCCGGATGCGACCCCGGATTACGTGTTGACCAACCTTTCTCAATCGGCTGCGACGGTTTCCAAAGATTTCATGAATATTGTGAAACATCACAGCCTTGGCGCAAAGGTTACGCTGCCAGGAGCCATGGGAATAGCGACGGAAGGCCGCACATCTTTCAAAGTCATGCCGCTGCTTACTGCTAAAGACTCGATTAATTGCTGGAACACGACGCGTGAGATTAACAGGGATTCAGTAATGAGGTTCACACCTGCCAAAGGTGATAGTCGTGGTAATTTCAACATTGCTGTGGCGCTGAGCCGGAAAATCGACGGGAAAGAACAGCGCATCATAGTAGCCGGCGATGCCGATTTTTTGAGCAATGGCGAATTGGCACGGCGAAGCACAAGCAATTATGAGCGGATCAACAACTATTTCGACCGTGCGATTTTCGCCTGGCTGGGGAATGATGAATTTCCGGTAGATGTATCAAGACCCGAACAGCAAGATAATGCGTTTAAAATTTCAAGTAAAAGTATAGCCCTGATGAAGCCAATATTTCTTGGCGTAATCCCTGCCCTTATCATCATTTGGGGCGCATTGTTGCTGATCATACGCAAAAGAAAATAATGCTAATTCTTTCTCCGTTTGTCGCATGCCATTTGAATTTCCATATATAGCAGGATTTAGTTTAATAGTGATCTTTCTCATCATCATGCTTGTTTGGCTAATTAACGACTATAGGCGAGACCGACAGATGAACAGGAAAATAAAAAGTAAATAAAGGCATTCAGAGAAGCCTTACAATTATCCTCCGTTCTTTATATGCTTTTCACTAGTTAATGAGAAGTCAGTTAATAGTTAATTAATGTTTTCCCGCATAGGCCTGAGAAGCTTATGCGGGTTTGTTTTTATGTCGCTGACAAATAATTATCTAAAAATCACACCTGCAAGTAGCCCTAAGTCCTTTTTAAAATGGTTCGACAGGTCGAAATCCCTGGTAGCCTCGTGACCCTCTGGTTTAATTATCATCAATTGTACGCCGTCAGATGTCTTTCCCGCAATGGTGAGGCCCGTTATCAATAGTTTTGTCGGGTTTTTATCTGCTGATACTGAGACCGAATTAAAGTGGAAGTCATCAATTCAAAAATCCGAACAGAGCCTGAGAACTTACACCTCGCATTATTTTGTAGTGAATTCTGCTACATCCGAAGACTCAAAACACATATAAATCAGGAGACGTAACAAGAGCTGTTTTGCGGAGTATGAGTAGATGCAATAATTTTTGTTAAGAATTGTGATAAATACATGTTTAAGTATGCGAACTAAACTAATTCATATTTCCATATCTTCCAAGGGAAAACTTTAAATATAAAAATATAGCGCTAAGGAGTTTATAATTGAAGTATCTCGGATAAAATCTATACGGTATGCTCTTTGAATCCGATAGTAAAAAATGATAATTCTACAAGGAGGTATCGACCTTCTATTGTATCGTTGTAAGTACTTTATATAAAAGTTGCAGGCATAAAAACCCCACATGCGTGTCAGGCTTTTTTCGGCTGGGGCTGGGCCCGAGGCAGCAACTCTCTGATTAACTGAGAGCAAGCCGGTCAAAAATGGCCAGCCGCTTGCTACAGCGGGGCATAAATGCCAAATAAGCAATACCATTTATTTAATCATCAAAGTGCTTTTAAGGTATATATCTGGCCCGGCTGTGTCTTAAAATCATACAACAAAGTTGGTTTTATACCAGTAGCGTTGAGTTTCGCTTTCTGTGAAATGACCGGTTTGGCGGTTGGCGCTATAAAATAAAACAAATTAGGATTATCGCCTGAAGCAGCCTTTAATGACCCGTTTTGCAAGGTCAGTTTATTAGCGGTACGTATACGGCAGTTACCACCCAATGTCGATCTGATCTTCACTTCGGTTAGCTTTCCATCGCTCCATTTCATGTCAACTATTTCAAAACCGCCGCGTGCGCGTAAACCGTTTACCTCTCCATTTCTCCATACATCGGGCAATGCAGGCAGCAGGTTCAACGCGCCGTCGTCACTCTGCATCAGCATTTCGCAAATACCCGCGGTACAGCCAAAATTGCCGTCAATCTGGAACGGCGGATGCGCGTCGAACAGGTTAGGGTAAGTTCCGCCGCCATTATTTCCTTTGCCTTTGTTAAGGCCAGCCGGGGTTAGCTGGTTGAGAATAAGCTTATAGGCATGATTGCCGTCTAAAAATCTGGCCCAGAAATTCACTTTCCAACCCATCGACCATCCCGTTGAAATATCACCACGGAAGATCAATGATGTACGCGCAGCGTCAAATAGTTCAGGTGTACGATATGGCGATATTTGATTGCCCGGATATACGCCATATAAATGTGATACATGACGATTATGATCTTCCGGATTATCCAGATCGTGCAGCCATTCCTGCAACTGGCCATATTGCCCAATCTGCATAGGCGGCAAGCGTTTACGTGCTGCTTCCAGTTTTGCGGCAAAGGCCTGATCGGTACTCAGTACTTTGGATGCCTGTATCACGTCGGTAAATATCTCAAAGGCTAACTGGTTATCCATTGTCACCCCTGCATCGATAGACACCTTAGGGTGGGCAGCAGGATTATTTTCAGGCGACATAGAAGGTGATATCACCAACCAGTGGTGTTCAGGCTCTTCAATCATATCCTCCAAATAAAACTGCGCAGCTCCACGTAAAGCACTATATACCGAGCGCAGATAAGCTTTATCGCCGCTGTACAAATATCTGTCCCAAAGCTGCGTGCTTAGCCATACGCCCCCTGAAGGCCACAGGCCATAGTAAACAGGATCAACCGGTCCGCAAATACGCCAGATGTCGGTATTGTGATGTGTTACCCAACCGCCTATACCGTACATTGTTTTGGCTGTTTCACGTCCGGTTATTGAAAGGTCTTTTACCATCTGCACCAGTGGTTCATGCATCTCCGCCAGGTTGGTTTCTTCTGCTGGCCAGTAGTTCATTTCGGTATTGATGTTGATAGTGTACTTGCTGCCCCATGGCGGGTTCATTTTATCGTTCCATATCCCTTGCAGGTTGGCCGGCTGTCCGCCGGGCTGCGAGCAGGAGATCAGCAAATACCTGCCATACTGAAAATAAAGCGTCACAAGCTGCGGATCATTCGAAGTTGCAAATTCACTCAAGCGTTCATCGGTTGGTTTTCTTACTGAATCGGTCGTACCCAGATCAAGCTTAACCCTGTCGAAATACTTTTTATAAGCATTGATATGATCACTCTGCAACTGCGCAAATGATTTTGGATAGGCTTTATCCATATATTCTTTTGCACGCTGAGTTTCGTTGGCGCTTAAGTTATCATACTTTACAAAATTGGTTGCGATGGATATAAAGAGCGTAGCGGCATTAGCATGCTGAACATTTACAGAAGTATCGGTAGTTATAAGTTCGCCGCCATCCGTTTTAATCCTTACCAGTCCCTTAAATTTCACCTGGCCTTTAATACCACTCTTATCGCCCGAAATGCCAGACAGCGCCAGCTCATTTTTCCCATCGATTTGCACCTGCGATTGTTGCGGACTGGACATCGATGCGTTAAAACTAATTTGCCCCGGCTTATCAGCAGTTAAATGGATAACAATTACCTGGTCGGGTTTGGAAACAAAAGCCTCGCGTTTAAAGGTTGTACCGTTCGCCACGTAATTTGTGATAGTAACAGCCCGTTCCAGATCAAGTTCACGATAATACTTAGTGTATTGCTCATGCCCGGGAAAAGTAAGATATAAATTCCCCACAGGCTGATAGCACATACCATTATCGGTATTGGTTTTCATCTCTTTGGCAGCCAATGCTTCAGCTTCCTGGTATTTCCCTTCAAATATGAGTTTTCGTACTTCAGGCAGGGCCTTTAACGCTGTCGAATCGTCATTACGGCTTGGGCCGCCGCTCCATACAGAAGACTCGTTTAGTTTAATAATTTCCTGACCGGGATTACCATAAACCATGGCCGCAATACGACCGTTTCCGATTGGCAACGCCCGCTCCCAGGTTTTTTCCGATGGCGCATTATACCAAAGTTTCAACGGGTTGTTGTTTTGAGCCATACAAAGTGACGTCAGGCCCGATAGTAATAATGTTATGATAAATTTACGCATGGTGCAATTATTCAGGGTTTAGAGGTTAAAATTACCAGCCAGTATACGGGTCATTCCCGGTATTATCAAGATGCAGAAATTTATATGATATTTTTTTTCAATGCTTGATAACCTAATCTTTAATGATGCCCATTTCATTCAACCATGCTTCGCACAGCGTTGTCCATAATTGGGTTGAGCCGGGGTTATTGCGTAACGCAATCCTGTGTGCGCCTTGCGGAAAAGCATGAAAACTTACCACGACTTTGTTGGCTAACAACGCCTGATAATACAGCAGGCTGTTCATCGGGTTTACTGTTTTATCGTTGATAGCATCCGCAATAAAACATGGCGGCGATGCTGGTGTAACCTGCAATTGCAGTGAGAATTTTTTACGCAGACTGTCGGTCGCATTATCGCCAAGCAGGTTTTTAACACTGCCGGGGTGCGCATAAGGCGTGCTCATATCAATAACCGGTGAAACGAGTATGGTGAAATCAGGCTTGT
>JBQCIS010000028.1:0-17216 GCA_051953515.1 Mucilaginibacter sp. | reverse complement strand
GGTATCAAGACGGTTCAGCTTAAGGGAAAATATTCATTGCAACTGCTCGCCAGCGGTAAATATGCCACTGAGGTTAAACGTACCGGACTGCACAAAAAAGATACGGTGATCACCAGCATACCTAAGTTCACGCTCAAATCCGCATTAACGGATGGATATTTTAAATATGCCAAACTTCCGCAGCCGATCAAAAGCATCAGCTTTAACATGAATGCGTTCTGTCCGGACAACGATTATCACCACGCCCGTTTCGAGATCAGCGACCTGGGGCTTTACGCGCTTGATAATTATATAAAGGGATATTTTAAAGCCTCTGCTGAAAATGGCTCCCCGGTGGATGCTGCCTTGCAGGCGAAGTTTAATTTGGCTGATATCAAGCAGTTCTACCCTATCGACAGCATCTGGCTAAGCGGTAATTTGCTGGCAAATATTCAAACTAAAGGCCGATACCTACCTGCCCGTAAGATCTTCCCGGTTACCAAAGCCAGCATCGTTCTGCAAAACGGATCTATACAAACCAAATATTACCCGCACCCAATCAGCAATATACAGGTGAATACCAACATATTTGATAGCGGTAACTCGCTCAAAGGCTTAAGGGTGAATATAAAACCGGTTTCATTTGTGTTCGAAGGCAAGCCGTTCACTTTCAGCGCCGACCTGAGAGATTTTGATAACATCAATTACAATATTTCGTCGCATGGCACGCTGGATATAGGCAAGATTTACCAGGTATTTGCTATAAAAGGTTATAATGTACGTGGGCTGATACAAGCTAATGTATCCTTGAAAGGCGATCAAAAAGACGCGCTTGCCCATAATTTCAATAAGCTGTCAAATTCAGGCACGCTCATGGTACAGAACATCAGGCTTACTTCCGATCTGTTCCCTAAACCGTTCATGATCAACAACGGACAGTTCAGCTTTAACCAGGATAAAATGCTGTTCAATCAGTTTAAAGCCACTTATGGTCGCTCGGTTATCTACCTTAACGGCTCGCTCACCAACGTGATCGATTACGCTACACGGCCCGGCGCAATTCTTAACGGCGATCTGAACTTCGGCAGCGCAAGCATTATAGCCGACGATTTTATGGCGTTTGCGGGTAATAGCTCTACCCCATCAAAAAGTACATCAAGCGGCGTAATTATGGTACCGAAGAGCCTCAATCTTAATCTATCAGCCGATGTAAAGAATGTGCGGTACAATGGCATGAAAATTAAAAATGTTAAGGGTGCCATGGCTATATCAAACGGCAGTATCATACTTAAACAGACGGGCTTTTCCATTATTGACGCCCCGGTGAAGATGGATGCCACCTATACCAGCCTTAGCCCGCAAAAAGCGGTGTTTAACTATCACATCAACGCGCAGAACTTCAACATTAAGAAAGCTTATAACCAGATCAAGTTGTTCCATGATATGGCTTCATCTGCTGCCAATGCAGAAGGAATCGTGTCACTCGATTACGAGTTGGCGGGCCGTTTAAACAGCAATATGCGCCCGGTTTACCCTTCGCTAAAAGGAGGCGGCACATTATCCGTGCAGGCTGTTAAAGTACATGGCTTTAAACTGTTTGGCGCAGTAGGCAGTAAAACCGATCATAAAGGTATAGATAGCGGCAATGTATCAAAAGTGGATATTAAAACCACCATCGCCAATAACATCATCACCATCCAGCAAACTAAAATGCGCATGGCCGGCTTCAGGCTTAAGTTTGGCGGACAAGTAAGTTTTGATAATCAACTCGACCTTAATTTCCGCCTCGGTTTGCCCCCATTTGGCATATTCGGTATCCCGATGCACATTACCGGGACGGAGGATAAACCAAACATCCGTTTAGGCAGGGGAAGTAAGGATGATGAGCTGAAGGAAACAAAAGATGAACAGGATTAGGAACCAAGATTAAACGGATTTAAAAGATTTACAGGATATTAGTGCGTTTCATCATGTCAATATCAAGAAAATCTTTTAAATCTGTTTAATCACGGTTTAACTGTACCTTTGCAGCCATAATTATGGCACATCAGATACCAGACGACGGCACGCTTTTACCTTTAATGGAGGAGTTTTACACTATTCAGGGTGAGGGTTTTAATACCGGCAAAGCGGCATATTTTATTCGCCTTGGCGGATGCGACGTAGGTTGCCACTGGTGCGATGTAAAAGAAAGCTGGGATGCCGAATTGCATCCGCTTACCCCGGCTGATACTATAGTTGAAAACGCTTCCAAATACCCATCGAAAGCGGTGGTTGTTACCGGCGGCGAGCCATTGCTGTATAACCTGGATTACCTGACCGCACAATTGCAACAAAGAGGCATAAAAACCTTTATCGAAACATCGGGCGCTTATCCGCTTTCCGGCAGTTGGGACTGGATATGTCTTTCGCCCAAAAAATTTAAAGGCCCGCAATTGCATGTCGCCCAGCAGGCCGATGAATTAAAGGTAATCATATTTAATAAATCCGACTTCGATTGGGCCGAACAGCACGCCAAGCTCGTTTCGCCAAAATGTAAATTATACCTGCAGCCGGAGTGGTCGCACGCCAAACAGATGACCCCGCTGATTGTTGATTATGTAATGAATAACCCCCATTGGGAAATCTCATTGCAAACGCATAAATACTTAAATATCCCCTGATTAATGTAACTTAGGGTATTAAATATCGTATCAGCACTTATGAAGGCTGTAGTTCTGTCGTTTTTATTGTTTCTGTTCTCTGTTGCAGTATATGCGCAGGAAAACCGCTATTCTACTACAAATGAACAGGCTATAAAGCATTTTGCACTGGCCCATGAAGCGCTTGATGAAAATGATTATGAGCAGGCTGTGGCCCAATTACAGCAAGCCATTGGTATCGATTCTAAATTTATTGAGGCACACCTGCAATTAGGTGATATTTTAAGGATCATAAAACATTACAAGGACGCAATAGAGCAATACAAGGCTGTAATAGAACTAAACCCCGATTTTAGCCGTGCACTGTACCTGCATTTGGGTGATATTGAAATTAGCGAAGCGCAATATGAACAAGCACAAACGAACCTGAACAAATACCTTACCTACCCGAATATAACCGACCAGGACGCCTTCCGCGCTAAAAAGCTGTTAAAAGACTGTGAGTTTGCTATAGAGGCCGTAAAGCAGCCGGTACCATTTAAGCCCATTAACATGGGACCCGAGATCAACACAGCCGACGATGAATATCTGCCCGTTGCCACTGCTGACGAAAGCGAACTAATATTTACCCGTAAGATAAGCAACAACGAAGACTTTTATAAAAGCATAAAGGTTGATGGCAAATGGCAAACCGCTACTTACTTAAGTTCCAACATCAATACGCCGCAATATAACGAAGGAGCACAATCTATTTCGCAGGATGGCAAATACCTGTTTTTTACCGGCTGTAACCGTCCTGATGGGTTGGGTCGTTGCGATATCTATGTTGCTAAAAAGGAAAGTGACGACTGGGGTAAGCCGTACGACCTGCAACCGCCGGTAAACACGCCGGGGTGGGAATCGCAGCCGTCTATCAGTTCAGATGGGCGTACACTATATTTTGTAAGTAACCGCAAAGGCGGATATGGCGGGTATGATATCTGGAAATCGACCGTAACCGACAAAGGCTGGAGTGAACCTGAAAACCTCGGCCCGAATATTAATACTGCCTTTGATGAACAATCGCCATTTATCCATGCGGACGATAGCACCTTATACTTCTGCTCTGACGGATGGCCGGGCATGGGTGGTAAAGATTTATTTGTAAGCCATTTGGGTAAAGATGGCAAATGGGGTAAACCTGTAAATGTGGGCTACCCTATCAATTCAAGCGGTGATGAAAACGGTCTTACAGTAACGGCTACCGGCCAATACGCATTTTTTGCATCGAATAAGCTGAACGGCTACGGCGGCTACGATATTTATACCTTTGAATTACCTGAAAGCGACCGCCCGCACCTGGTAACTTATGTAAAGGGTATTGTAACTGATGCCAAGACACACAGGCCGCTTGATGCTGCGGTTGAGATCATCGATCTTGAGAAGAACTCGCCGGTTTACCAGGATTATAGTTCGCCGGAAAAAGGCGATTTCCTGGCAACGCTTACCGCAGGTAAAAATTACGGCCTGAATGTTTCAAAGAATGGCTACCTCTTTTATTCAGCCAATTTTTCATTGATCGGTGTAAAGGCCAAGGAGCCATATAATCTCAACATTGAACTTTCACCTATCGAGGTAGGCAACAAAGTGGTATTGAACAATATTTTCTTTGATACCAATAAGTTTGATCTGAAACCCGATTCGAAAGCGGAGCTTGAAAAACTACTGGAATTTTTAGCGCAGAACCCATCTATCCGTATTGAAATTTCGGGTCATACAGATAATGTGGGCAATATGCAATCAAACCAGGTACTTTCTGAAAATCGTGCAAAAGCCGTTTATAATTACCTCGTGGCCGCAGGCGTTAATCCGCAGCGATTGCTTTACAAAGGTTATGGGCAAACACAACCCATAGTACCCAATACATCAGACGAGAACCGCGCCAAAAACCGCAGGACAGAGTTTAAGATTTTAGCCAAGTAATTTCTCTATAATTATAAAAATAAACCAACGGTTGTGTAGCGTTTGTAGCCTTCGTAGCTTAGTAGCATGCGCTACAATGCTACACTTGCAGGTTAAAATTTTGTAATTATCTGCGCCAAATGATGCTGCAAATGCCGTACATAATCAGCAGCTATAAACGCTACAGTCTTCAATTCAACATCATTTCGGCCGGTATCACATTGGGTTTGCAGCCTGCCGGCGGGGTATTCTGCCAGTATACAAACTATCTGGCGGTTAAGTAATATCCACAGATCAAGAATTTCTTTCGTATCCGTTTCCTGGTAATGCTTTGCAGATACCCACTCGTTTTGCCAGTAGATCAGCTTGAAATTTTCCTCATAAGTGCATCTTATAAAACGCTCCAGGTTTATTTGCGCGCTGTCGATTAAATGACCCAATATTTCCTTACGCGACCATTTTTCGGGCGAGGGTTTGGTTGTTCAATCAATGGTATCGATCTCATTTTTCAGAAATTCATCAATAACGGTAATCAGCTGGTCTACGGTTTTTTCCATGAGTTTTTATATGGTATGCAATTTAAAAAATCTCCTCTGTAAATGGTATTTACCTTTAGGCTTTGTTCTTTATTATCAAAAAACAGTATCTTCAAAGCGTTTAACCAGGCAAAATGGCGCTAAATTATATCTGGATCATTTTTTTTGTAATCGCTTTTGTTATCGGGCTTGTGCGCCTTATATTTTTTGGCGATACAGATATATTCAGGATGATGGCCGAAGGCACTTTTGACGCAGCCAAAGCGTCGGTAATGGATATAGCTTTGCCGCTGGTTGGCATTATGTCGTTATGGCTTGGTTTTATGCGCATTGGTGAAAAAGCCGGTGCAATCAATTTTCTTTCACGCATTGTAGGCCCTTTTTTTAAACGTTTATTCCCTGAAGTACCCGAAAACCACCCTGCTATTGGCCAAATGATGCTCAATTTTTCGGCAAACCTGTTAGGCCTTGATAATGCGGCTACTCCACTCGGGTTAAAGGCTATGAGCGGCTTACAGGAGCTCAATTCTGATAAAGACACCGCATCCAATTCGCAGATCATGTTCCTGGTGCTGCATGCATCAGGATTAACCATTTTGCCCATTGCTATTATTGCACAACGTGCAATTTTTCATTCAAAAGACCCTACAGATATTTTCATTCCCTGTATAGTTGCTACTTATGCTGCAACCCTCGCAGGGCTTATTGTTGTGTCTATCAAGCAAAAAATAAACCTGTTTGATCGTGTGGTTTTGGCATGGCTAGTAGGCATAACCGGTTTTATAGTGCTGCTGATATGGTACTTTACCGCTTACCTTGATAAATCGCAGATCAGCAAATTTTCCGGGGTATTCAGTAACCTCATTTACCTGGGCATACCTGTACTTTTTATTTTAGGTGGAATACGAAAAAAGATAAACGTATTTGATGCCTTTATAGATGGCGCGAAAGAAGGTTTTGAAGTTTCCATAAAGATTATCCCTTATTTGGTAGGCTTATTAGTTGCTGTAAGTTTATTCCGCACAAGCGGGGCGCTTACCTATCTTGGCGACGGCTTCAAATGGTTCTTTGGCCATTTCAATATAGATACCCGCTTTACAGATGTACTGCCAATAGCATTTGTACGGCCGCTTAGTGGTTCTGGTGCAAGGGCACTGATGCTGGATAATTTAAAAACTTTTGGGCCCGATAGCTTTATCGGGCACATGTCGAGCGTATTATATGGAACTGCCGATACTACATTTTATATTGTGGCTTTATATTTTGGTGTAGTGAATATTAAAAAAACACGCTATACCGTTCCAGCAATGCTTATAGCTGACTTTTTTGGCATCACAACAGCCATATTAATTTCATACCTTTTCTTCGGTTAATTGCGGACTCTGATTGTTTTAAAACTATCGGGAATAATATTTTATTTCTAAATTAGGGCTTCTTTTTTTGCCGATCCCCAGAGTTCATCTCTTGTTCACAATTCTTAATTAGTCAGTGATTGAAGCTGTTAGTTTAAGGAGTGAATCTGATGACTCTTTTATTAATAAACTATTGATCAAATTGCTATAAATGAATAAAAATAAACGCTCCGCAGGAAAGAAGTACTTAGTCCAGAAAAAGAAAAATAAGAAGTCGGCGATGAGCGGTGTGATGGTGCTCGTAATATTTATACTAATATTCACTTTTATAATAGTCAGGTTTGCACTTACAGGCAATGTACAAAGTATATTTTCAGGCGAGCCTACTCATGATGATGTATATAACATAGCTAAAGAGTATATAAAGCCAACGCTTAAATCGGCCAATGCTACCTTCTCTGAATCTGAATATCAGTTTGGTAAAGAACGGGATTCTATATACATCATAAAATCGCATGCGGACCTTGATGGTGGACGACGCACAAACTTTAAGATTACACTGAAATTTAAGGGCGGTGCAAAAAACGATCAGCGCAACTGGGAAATACTGGACCTGAACGAAGACTAATGCAGAAAATTAAATTACCTACTCTTGGAAACACAGGAAAGATTAATAGTAAAAGTACTGGCACAAACCGGGCTCGCTAAATATCAAACCATTGTTACCAGCGGCACACATCATATTATGGTGGATGAGCCCGAAAAAAATGGTGGAGCGGATACCGGCATGGATCCGCAGGCGTTGTTACTGGCCAGTCTGGCAAGTTGTACTACTATTACCTTACGTATGTACATCGACAGAAAGCAGTGGCCCATACATAACGTAGATGTAAGTGCTGAACTTTTAAGTACCGGACTGATGAAAAATATCCGATGTGTTATAAGCTATCAGGGCGAACTTTCTGTAGAGCAGGAATTGCGACTGCTGCAAATTGCCAATGCTTGTCCAATTCACAACATTCTTTCAAAAAGCATGGCAATAGAAACCGTGTTAAAATAAAAACAGGCCGGAAATAATTTGCCGGCCTGTCCAATCACTCTAAAACAACCACCTAAATCTAAGGAAGTATTCCTCAAATAATTATTGAAAACAAAAACTATCTGACTAATTATATTAGATAGTCAAAGTTACTAACAAAATGATGGCTTAATACTGTATACATCAGGTTTTTACAGCACTCTGACAATACGAGAACAGGCAGGCAAACGGGTTAATATTTCAACCCTTTTATAAAGATATCAGCCAGCAAAAGTCGTTTTGCATGTATCTCTTCGAGCTGTTCCTTACGGGGAAAACTTACTTTTTTATGAGCCAAAGCGTCCACCCTTACGCCATGCAAGGCGTCCAGCATCAGTTCAACCACCTCTTCCGGATTATTTATCGGTTTAATATTGCCACGCTCTGCTTCTGTCTTAATGGCATTGGTGAGCAGTCGCGTTTCACTTTGCTTTACTTGCGCAACAATTTCCCATATCGCGTCTGGCAGATTTTGCTCATTAATTCTGAAATAGTCGAAAAAGTTATAATTCTTCACCATAAAAGCATGGTGCGTATTCACCTGGAAGGTAAATACCTCCTCAAGGTTGGTAAACTCATGCTTATCAAGCGATTCAATGTATTCCGCCGCCAGCTTGCGCATCACGGCTACATATAATTCGCTCTTATCAGGAAAATAATAGTAAAGCAGCGCTTTTGACATGGATATGTCTCCTGCGATTTCATTCATCGTGGTTTTTGAATATCCGTAGTGTAAAAAGCGGTCGTGCGCGGCATCCAGTATCTTTTCGCGTTTAATATCCTGCTGGTCAGTAACAGCCGCTGTCATCGGGAGACTCATCTTTACTCAGTATTTTTTAATTTTTAAACAATTCCGTCAAGTGGTCTGACAATATAACAAATGTATGTTATTTATACATTTAATTAAATAGCCCTCAATATGCAGCGCAAAACTGTAACAATTCTGAAGTATGGATATTCTATTCGTCAATCCTGATCAGTTTTGCACCTGCACCTAATACTAACGCGTCTTCCAGCGCGCCTATTATCGGATCCAAAACACCTGTGGCTTTTACCGTGGCCTTGCGTAGTAAAAAACTAATATAGGTTGACATTAGCGCCGCTGTAGCGCCAAATACTGCCCCTGCTCCTATTTTGCCGCCTGTAGCTTTGCTTATACCCGCTCCAGCCAATGCACCGGATAAGCATCGGAAAGCCATACTGGCGGGTTTAATGCGATTGGGGGTAAAAGGCATTTTATCCACGGCCATTTCGCCTGCGGCAAGTAACTTTAATACGGTCGCAGTTGTATCTGACTGCATAAAGCCGATCGGTGTATTATTCAACCTGCCGGAACGATGATGGCTTAAAATATGACTGGCAATGGCTGGTGCCGACGCACTGCGTAAACCTGCAAGTGCACCAATACCCACTACCTGCCAGAAAGGGTGTGTTATTGTTAATTTGCGTTTCATTGGTGATTTTTTTTCATTAGTAAAACAATAATCATTCCTTAAAAGAGCGAAAAATTGGCAAATCCATTATTCCTTTGAGCACAAAATACCTCAACTATTTAAAGTTTACCTTAAATGTTCTGAAACGACGATTTAACTTCAAGTCCCTCCTGCATAAAAAACAAACTATTCTATCCAAATTCTGAAAGAAATATCTATTTTTCCAACCGGGTATGATTATATTAATTCAATGTACAGACCGCATTGGTCTGGTGGCGGCTATTTCGAAGGTATTGGCTGACGAGGGCCTGAACATTACTTCATTGCGCGAGCATGTCGACCAGGCTGAAAACCGATTTTTTCTGCGTCTGGAAACACCTCTGCATCCTGATGTTAAAAAGCTTTCTGTAGCGCTGAAGCAAGTTTTACCCATTGATGCTTCGCTTACTATCAGCACAGGCTCACAAAAACAAATTGTGGTAATGGTTACAAAAGAATACCATTGCCTGGCTGATATCCTGATCAAAAACTTTTTCAATACACTTGATGCATCCGTGTTGGCGGTTATAGGCAACCATCCCGATCTGAAGAATATATGCGACCGATTTGAGATACCATTTCATCTCGTTTCGCATGAACAAAAGTCCAAACAGGAGTTTGAGCAGCAGGTGTTGGACGTACTTGACCAATTTCCTGCTGATTATATCATACTTGCCAAGTTTATGCGCATTCTGTCGCCAGAGTTCATCGCCCGTTTCCCTAAAAAAATCATTAACATCCACCACTCTTTTTTGCCGGCATTTATCGGCGCGAGCCCATACAGGCAAGCTTTTGAGCGTGGTGTAAAACTAATAGGTGCAACGGCCCATTTTGTTACTGACGATCTTGACCAGGGGCCGATCATAACACAATCAACCATCCCGGTAAGCCACTCCCTAACAGCCGGCGACATGATCACCGCCGGTAAGGAAATTGAAACCTCGGTGCTGGCAAGGGCATTGTCGCTTGTTTTTAATGAAAGGGTATTTGTTCATAAAAACAAAACGATCGTGTTTGATTTCTGAAAGTGATTCAGTAGTTCCCTCACTTATATTTTTCTAAAAATTCATCTTCCTTAGCAGGCAACCATTGCGCTTGTTTGGTGGTATTAGCAATTGACAACAACAATTAAACCACCGTCTGATGAAAAATAAATTTAAACTGATTACCTGCGCGGCATTAATGCTGGCAGGTATTGTAACCGGAAAAGCAAACGCCCAAACCGCGGTACCCGGCCAGTTGCAAGGCAGCATCGGCCTTGAAATAAGCGACCCTACCGGTACCGCGCGAATTGGTTCGCACTTCTCGCTGGGTGGTACTGCAAGGCTGCAATACGGATTAAGTAACAACATTGCTATTACCGCTACTTCAGGTGCTTATCACTTTTTTACTGTTATAATTCCTGGAACTAACAAACGATATAACAGTTACGGTGTTATACCTATTAAGGCGGGTATAAAGGCTTTCTTTGCGCCACATGTGTATCTGGGTGCTGAAGCGGGAGTTGGTATCGAGGCAACAGACTCGGGTTTTGGGCCGGATAGATTGCTACTGTCTCCGGCCATGGGCTACGCTACCCAAAACTGGGATTTTGCCTTGCACTATGAGAATTTCTCCAGCAACGGCGACCATTACGGGCTTGTGGCTTTACGGCTTGCTTATGCGTTTAAATTATAACGTAAAAACGCCTTAAACTTAGTTACTAAAACAATTACTGCCATGAAACTAAGAAAAACACATCTGCTGCTATTGGTCGTTATCGCTGTTATCGGCGGGATTTTTGTCGGATGCAAAACCAGGTTTGCAACAACACAATCGAGTTTAACCGTGACATCTACTCCAGAAAGACTTGCGCGTGGCCGCGAACTGGCATTTAGTATTTGTGCGGGTTGCCATTATGACCATACGGTAAATAAATTTATAGGCAAACCGATAGAAGACATACCAGGAATTGCGGGTAAGGTATACTCTGCCAATCTCACCCACTCGCGTACCAACGGTGTTGCACCGCGTTATACCGATGCCGAACTTAAGTACCTGTTCAAAACAGGTATCGCCCGGGATGGCCGTTTTCTAAACTATATGCTCCGCCCTAACATGGCTGATACTGATATAGACGCTATCATAGCATTTTTGCGGTCAGATGATCCATCACTAAGCGCAGCCGACACCACGGTGGGAATTACGCATTTTACCTTTATTGGCAAAGCTTACATGGGCATGCACGCCAAACCTGTGGCGTATGCTGATAATATTAAGGCGCCACCATATGATAACAAAATTAAACTGGGTTATTACCTTGTTGATAACCTTGGTTGCTACCATTGCCACTCGGGCAGTTTGCAAAAACTTAACTTTCAAAATCCTGACCAAACGCCGGGCTACCTGGCCGGCGGGATAAAACTAAAAGGGATAAACGGGGCCAAAATGTACGCCTCTAACATTACGCCAGATAAGCAAACCGGCATAGGGCACTATACATTGGATGAATTCAGGCGTGCGCTGGTTGAAGGCGATGCGCCGGGCCACCGGCTTAAACCGCCAATGCCCCGGTTCACTTTGTTAAAACCGGAAGAAGTGGATGCGATATATGCGTATTTGCAAACCGTGCCTGCAGTTTATCATAAAGTGAAGCGTTAAATAAGTGCGCTGGCATTATACTTGCTATACTTTATAAAAAATAACATCTATGAAATTAATGCGATTTGCCCTGCTTGGCGCTGCTGTTGCCGGGGGCGTATATTACTTCCTCTACAATAAAAAAGGTAATATCATGCTGGACGATCTTGCTGAGACTGCAAACGACATTGTAGGCAAAGCTAAAGATATAGCTTCCGGTTATGTAGACAAAATAGCCGACGGTATACGAGGTTAAAATTCAGCGTTTTCAGTTAGTTTACCTGTGGGATTGCGATGATGTGGTATGGAACTGGTAAGCTAACTTTTTTTATTAAAGCAATCACAAATACAAATGTAGTTAATAGACTGATATAAAGAGAATTAAATAAAAATACCTTATTTAAAACCTCGCCACAAGTTACTCTTTTTCGCAATCATTGATATATTTTCTAAGCCAGTACTGCGTAGTATTCGAGAACCCCTCATCGCTAAACCTAACAATCCCTTTCTTATCCAAAACCACATTTGTAGGATAGGTATGTATCCTGTAACGGTCGGAAAAAACCTGTCCTTCGTCAATAATATGATACGCCAGCGGATGGGTTTTTATAAAATCCTTCAGACTCCACTTTTTGTCAAGCGCGATGGCAATAAATACCACATCCGTTTTTCGGGCAAACTCAAAGGCGAGCTCATTTAGTCCCGGCATTTCCCTACGGCAAGGCGGACATGCAATAAACCAAAAGTTGAGCACCACTACCTTTCCTCGCAGGTCTTCTGCGGTTATTTTATTGCCTTCAATATCTTTCAGGCTGTAATAAGTAATCTTCTTTCCCACCGGGAAACTTTCGCTCACTTTCGGCACTGGCACAAGGTTATCGTTTTGCGCCTTTGCAGGAGTGTGTGCAATAATAAACACCAACAGTGTTATCAAAATTGTTCGCATAGAGGTAAATTGAATTCGCAATTTATATTATTTATTTCTCAACAAAAAAGCCACCCCGGAAATAACCGGAGTGGCTTAACACTATATATAACTAAATTAAACGGCTGCTATTGCTCGTAAACAGCAGCCACTTCACGTTCGCGAACATCGCGTTGAGCACGTTTCTCGCGGCGCTCGGCTATACGCTCTTTCATGTTATAACGGATAAGGTACATACATGGCACCAGTATCAGCGTAATAATGGTGGCAAAGCCCAGGCCGAATATCATTGTCCACGATAACGGGCCCCAGAAAGCTACGTTATCACCACCGAAATATATGTGAGGCTTAAAGTGCGTAAACAACCCGGCGAAGTCGATATTAAAGCCCACAGCTAACGGTATCAGACCTAATATGGCGGCGGTAGCTGTTAATAATACCGGAGTCATACGTGTACGGGCGGCTTCAACCACGGCATCATGTATAGATAATCCCTGCTCAAGCAACATATCGCTAAACTCAACCAGCAAAATACCGTTTCGGACGACGACGCCCGCAAGGGCAATAATACCTATACCTGTCATTACAATAGAGATGGTCATCTTGAAGATGCCTACCCCAAGGAACACACCGATGATACTAAAGAATATTTCGCTGAGGATGATAGCCGTTTTACCTACCGAATTAAACAATGTCATCAGGATGAGAAGGATCAAACCGAACGACACCAGCAAAGCTGTACCGAGGAAAGTTGCCGCATCGGCCTGGTCTTCCTGTCCCCCACCCATATTAATGCTTACATTATCTGGCAAACGGAAACTTTTTAATGCTTGTTTGATAGCTACGTTAACGTCATTAGCATTATAGGCTTTAAGCACGTTTGAACCGAGCGTTACTACACGGCGCGATTGCTTGTGCTTAATATTGGCATAAGTGCTGGTATAGCGGATATCAGTAAAAGCTGATATCGGCACCTGCCTGATCTGGCCGCCCATCGCGATATCCCTGAAGGTGATCTTCAGGTTTTTCAGCGCGTCGATATCGTTACGCTGCTGCTCGTTGGCACGTACGTCAATCTCGTAGTTATCCTCTTTGGTATTCCTGAAATCGGCTGCTTTTGCACCGTAAATAGAGGCGCCCAGGGCCTGGTTGATCTGCGCCGTGTTAACACCTTCACGGTTAGCACGTTCACGGTCAACATCAAATACAATTTCCGGTTTATCAGATTGTACGTCAGGCACCAGTTCTTCAATACCGGCAATGCCTTGTTTGTTAATGTAATTTTTCAACCTATCGGCAGTATGCACCAGTGTATCAAGGTTATCGCCGATAATCTCTATACTCACATCCTTCTGTTGCGGCGGACCGCTCTGCTCCTGTGCAACAGCTATTTTAGCGCCCGGTACGCCCTGTACAGACTTGCGGATACGCTCCATTATTGCCTTGGTATCCTTACCATTACGTTTGCCATATTCAACAAATGCTACCGTGATCTTACCTTTATTATAATAGGTTCCCTGGTCTTCGTCTGATGGGTCGGTAACTCCTACTGATACGTTGGATATGATTGAAGTAACAATGTCCTTATCCGGCTCAACCACCTGTGCAACACGCTTTTCAAGCTGCTGAACTACACCGTTGGTATAAGCCTGGTCGGTACCGATAGGCATGGTAACATACACATACACGAAGTTCGGGTCTGACGATGGGAAGAACTCTACCTTAGGTTTCCGCACACCAAATGTGAATACCATAGTAACAAAAAACAACACAATGGTGCTCCAGAATATCAGCCATGGCCGCCTTACAGCACGTTCAAGCCAGCGGGCATACCATGCCTGAAATTTCGGCCATGCGTTTTTCTGGAACCTGTCAATAATCTTTAACAGGAAGAAATGATTAAACAGGTACAATAAAATCACTAATACCATAAAATTACCTACGCCAAAATTGATCAGGTAGCCAATTACAGTAAATGCTCCCAGCCAAAGCATTGCACGGCGTACTTTCCTGTCGAATTTAGGATTATCATGCTCCCCCTCATGATGCGGTTTCATAAAGTCAACCGCGAATACAGGGTTCATGATATAAGCTACAACCAATGATGCTAACAAGGTAATGATAAGCGTGATAGGTAGGAAGAACATGAAGTGACCTATCAAACTATTCCAGAAAGCCAGCGGGATGAATGGCGCTAAAGTGGTCATGGTACCGGAGAACACCGGCATGAACACCTCACCGGCGGCTATTTTGGCCGCTTTAACGATCGGAACCTTACCATTGGCGAAAATACGGTGCGTGTTCTCTATTACCACAATCGCATCGTCCACCACAATACCCAGCGCGAGCAGGAAGGAGAACAATACGATCATGTTCAGCGTGAACCCAATGGCCGGCATTACTAAAAAGGCAATAAAGCACGACAATGGTACCGACAGCGCCACGAATATGGCATTGGTAGTCCCCATAAAGAACATCAGGATAACGGTTACCAGTATAAAACCGATGATAATGGTATTGATCAGGTCGTTCAAGGTTGATTTTGTCTTGTCCGACTGATCGCCTGTAACGGTAATACTCAACCCTTTAGGGAAGATCGTTTTTTGTTTTAGCTTGATGAGGTCGTATATCTTTTGCGATACCTCGATGAGGTTCTCGCCAGACCTTTTACTGACGTTAAGGCTGATCACATTCTTAAAGTTAGGATCATCAGGCGTTTTCAACCTCGCATAGCTTTCCTGATCCTGGAAGCCGTCTTTTACCTCAGCAATATCGCGGAGGTAAACGGCTTTGCCCTGCGGGTTCCTGATCACCATCGCGGCAACCTCGTCGGCGCTTTTAAAATCTTCTTTTATGTCGATGGTACGCTGTACACCGTCCTGCTTGATATAACCCGCAGATGATATAATATTCTCGTTACCTATGGCCTGTATAATATCGCCATAGCTTATCTGCGCTGCAGCCATCTTATTGATGTCCACATTTACCTGGATATTTGGCTTCAAAGCGCCTACCTCATCAACTTTGGAAATTTCCTTCATCGATTCGATATCATCTTTCAGGTTGTCTGCATATTCTTTAAGTTTTTTCAGGTCGTAGTTACCAGATAAGTTGATATAAAGAATCGGCAGGTCAGATACGTTTATATCCGATACATCCGGCTGTTTATACTGGTTATCAGGGGTAGGCAGATCGGTTTTAGCCTTATCAACTGCGTCTTTTACTTCCTGTTTTGCCTTATCTATATCCACATTCGCGTTAAACTCGCAGGTGATGATTGAAACGTTTTGCTGCGTGTTTGAGGTAACCTTTTTAAGCCCTTTAAGCGATTTCATCTGCTTTTCGAGCTGTTTGGTTACCAGCGTTTCGATATTTTGGGGCGATTGACCCAAAAACTGAGTGGTTACGTAAATTTTCGGAATAGTAATATCCGGAAAATTTTCTTTTGGCAGGCGGTTATAGGAGATAAATCCCATAAGCGTGATCAGTAAGATGATCACATATACCGCCCTTTTATTATCAATGGCCCAACTGGAGGCCTTAAATTCTTTCTCCTGATCTTGCATGATATATCAAGTTTTAGAGGTTGATCATTTAGATTGTAATATCGTCACTTTGTTGCCGTCTTCCAGGTCGCTCGCACCTTCAGTAATCACCTGGTCGCCAGGCTTCAGGCCGGATGTTACTTCAGTAAATCCGCCAGAAGTATTGCCTTCGGTTATATTGCGTTGTTTAGCGATGCCATTTACGTTCACAAAAACATAATCGCCATTACTTGAGCGCTGTATGGCTTTTACCGGAACAGAAATGGCATTATGCTTTGAATAATCGGCAATTTTCAGTACCGCTGTCATGTTAGGGCGGTATTCTGTGTTATGTGGTAATCTGATTTCTACCCCAAAGCTGCGCGATGACGGATCGATCACCTTACTGGCGAAGGTTACGCGGGTAGTAAGTGAATCCTGTATGTCCGGAAATAATATCTTCACGCTATCGCCCTGGTTTATAGAGCTTGAATATGACTCAGGCACATCAGCCTTCACCTTCAAAACATCAGCGTTTACCACGCGTATGCCGGTTTGCCCCGGGGAAGCTACCTGGCCCAGTTTCAGGTCCATTTGGTCAATAGTGCCACTGATCGGCGATACAATGCGGTAAAGATCAGCCTGCTGCCTTAAACCAGCCAGTTGTTTTTGTGCCGATTGATAATTGGTTTGCGCCTGTAAAAACTGCACCTCTGTACCGATCTTCTGATCCCACAAGTTCTTTTGCCTTTGGTATAACTGGTTCATCAGGTTAACCTGTGCCTGGGCCTGTGCCACATTTTGCTGCAATACGCTGTTATCCAGCTGCACCAATGTTTCACCTTTGCTTACATGGTCGCCAACTTTTACATAAATGGCAGTAATAGCTGCCGACGCCTGCGGATAAGCTGTTACGTTATCCTGTGCATCAATATGGCCCTGTATCTGTACATAGTTGGTGAATTGACCTTGTTTAATGGTAATAGCGCTCACATCGATACCTTTGGTCGAATCCTGGTCGCCAAGTTGCGTCTGAAGTTTTGATATCTGGGCGTTGATATCAGCCTGCTGTTTTTTCAGTTCGGCCAACTGCGCTTTTGGATCTTTAGGTTTTTGGGAGCAAGCCGCCAAAAACAGTATAACTGGTA
>JBQCIS010000027.1:0-5975 GCA_051953515.1 Mucilaginibacter sp. | reverse complement strand
AGTGGATTCATCAATGTTCCGTGTATCCAAAGGCTTTATTGCCGGTTCACTGATCGTATGCGGCATCCTCGTTGCCCTATACTCATTATTCTGGTAGAAAAAAATGTAAAACAGGTATTGGCTATATTAAGATAAAGAATTAATCTTGCTTAATATAGCCAATACCTGCTTTATGAAAACACCCTTCACCTTACTCCTGCTTTTTGCCTTTACCGTACAGGCCCAGCATAAAATGCAATGGCCCGGGCATAAAAAAGCCGCAATAGTACTTACTTATGACGATGCGCTCGAATCGCAATTGAACAATGCCGTCCCTCAATTGGAAGCCGCGCGACTGAAAGCTACATTCTTCCTCACTGGTGATATTAATAGCGTTACAATACCCCGTTGGCGCAACCTTGCCAAAAAAGGATACGAATTAGGCAATCATACGCTTTTTCACCCGTGCGCTCCTGTTGATGATAATCCTGTTTCATCCACGGGTTATACTGTACAGGGTATATTAAGCGAGATACAGGATATGAACCACCTTCTTTATGCTGTGGATGGAAAATTTTCGCGCACTTATGCTTATCCTTGCACCGAAACAACGGTAGGCAACGGCAAGGATTATGTGGACGCGCTTAAAAAATCTAACCTTATAAAATATGCACGTGTGGGCGGTGATACTGACGCAATTGTAACCGACTTTAAGCACCTTAACCCGCTAACAGTACCAGCTTATGGGGTAGACGAGAATAGTAGCGGCGCGCAACTTATCGCTTTTGTAAAACAAGTGGAACAAAAAGGCGGTATGGGCATTATTATGTTTCATGGTATCGGTGGCGACTATATAACTGTTTCATCCAAGGCGCATCAGCAACTCATTACCTATCTCAGGCGACATAAAAAAGATATCTGGGTAAACACTTTTCAAAATACAATGGATTATATCGAGCTGCAGAACAAGTTAAAGTCCAGCACATTGAACTAAATTTAGCCACCTCTAATCAAAACCTATGAAGTTTCTGTTTACATCAGCCTTGCTTATTTGTGCTACAGTATTGTGTGCACAGCCAAAGGGCGATACCCTTTTTTATGAAAACTTTAACAGCCCGTCACTCAACCGCACGGTTTGGAATGTAGAAGTTACCGGGCACACTGTAAATAATGAACAACAGGCTTACGTCGACTCTGCTAACACTATTAGTATTGCGAATGGCATGCTGCATATTACACCGGTTTACCACCCCGGATATATTAGTAACCAGCAGAGAAAATATGATTTTCTTTCGGGCAGAATAAATACACGCGGAAAATTTGAGTTTACTTACGGCACCGCTACCGCCCGCATTAAGATGTCTGCCGGCGCGGGTTTATGGCCTGCTTTCTGGGCATTAGGCGAAGGCAAATGGCCCGATTGCGGTGAAATAGATATGATGGAGAATGTTGGTGATTCATCCTGGATAAGCCACGCACTGCACGGCCCGGGTTACTTTGGTAATACACCACTTGCTTATCGCTACCATTTTCCCGCCGGAAAAGATGTTACACAGTGGCATATTTATTCGGTAAAATGGACGCCTGACAGCCTGATATTTAGTGTTGACGGGCGGATAACTTACACCGTAACCAAAGCCATGACAGACCATTACGGCCGCTGGGCGTATGACAATCCTAAGTTTATCATTCTCAACTTTGCATTAGGCGGAGGATATCCGCAGGGCGTAAACAAGGTAACTACCCCCTATTCTGGCCTGCCACAAAGCACCGTGGATAAAATAAAACATCACGAAGCACAGATGCAGGTAGATTGGGTATTGGTAACCAAAAATTAGGAAAAAGGGAATATTAATTAAATGGCCTCTATTAACCACCTGTGCCCAAACGGATCGGCAATTTCGCCACAGCGGTAACCGTAATCATAACCCTTTATATGAGCTATTTTGCGGGCACCTGCTTCCACAGCGCGCTTTATTATATATTCAACGTCATCAACCACTAAACCAATAATAGCAGTAATGCCATTACACGCTGCCGGGCTGAAGGTCCAGTTGGTTAAATTTTCCTCGTACAAACGGAATTGTGTGTCGTCAATAATTAATTCGGCAAGATGCACGCTGCCATCATCATTATTAAAGCGTTTATGTTCTATAGCGCCAAAGGCGTTTTTGTAAAAATCGATATTCATAGTCCCCTTAGGGATAGCAAGTATTGGTACAAATTTGGTAATGGAACGGTTTTTCATAGGTGATTTACAATTTCAGGATTAGGGTAGAGGTTATATTAAAAGTTTTCCAACAATTAATAATTAACTCTTACGTATAAAATTGCTATACAGTTACATGAATTATTCTAAAAAAGAGTAAAAAATACATTGATAATGAAAACCTTATGCTAAAAGGCAGGTTTCCATTAAAAAACATTGCTATGGAAATCACATCGATCGATCGCAGCCTTCGTTACTGGTGGGTAATTCTCATAAGAGGAATACTATTTATCTTGCTTGGCATATATATCCTATACGAACCTGCAAACGGTTATGCTGCTCTTGGTTTTTTATTTGGCCTGTTCATTTTACTTGCGGGCATTGCCGAATTGCTCCGTGTGGTTGGCGATCATAGCAGCAGCGGGCGGGCGGGGCATTTACTGCTGGGTATAATCGACCTGATTGTGGGTATTGTATTTGTAACACACATTATAGCCAGCGCAGACGTACTCCGCATAATTGTCGGCCTTTATTTCTTTTTCCGCGGTATATCGCTACTTAGCTACTCCCATTTCCGGGGCAGGTCATGGCCGTTAATCATCGGCGGGGCAATTACAATTATATTTGGCCTGTTAATAATGTTCAACGCCGTATTCGGTGCCATAACAATTATTATTTTTACCGCAATAGCATTTATTATTATGGGCATATTTAATGTTTGGCTTGGAGTACATACACGCCCATGATAACCGTACGCATCCGTACAATTCATTGCATCGTTATGATGCAGCATACCCTTCATACAAGATAAACAACAAGCTAATAATCAGCAATATAAAAACATGGCATCTGTTTTGAAGCTGTATTATGCAGATGATGTAATTAATATTATGAAAGGCGGCAAACCGGTTATCAGACGGACTTTTTCACAGGAACGATTTGAGATCCTCATAAAAAAGCAAAAAGCTGGTGAAGCTACCTGGCGCGATCTAACCGAGCTGGACGAGATCGTGAACCGGGTACCTGACATCAGACTAACTATATTAGAAGAAATGGAAGGTAAAACCCTTGATGAGGACTTTACTGAAATCCTTCCGCCTCCGCCTCATCCTACCCGGCCCGCTTTATCAGACAAGCTAAAGCATTTCTTCAACCGCTTGTTCCGATTCAATACAGTTACACTGCCAGTAGTATAAACTATCATCGTTTACTTTTAAACTAATTTTATTTTAAGTAGCTGTTTATCAAACATTTTTAAAATGTTTATTAGCGCAATACGAAAATTAGTGTTAGCTTAAGCGATTATTTCAACCCTCAATTAATGCTTTGTCACGCAAACAGTAATAGTGTTTGGAGCTGCCTTAAAAGAATGTTCCTACATGCGGCGATTTTGTCCGGAGTGCTGTTTGCTTTCTCTTGTAACGATACAACCAACCAGGATAATGAAAAAAAATACAATAAAGTATTAGATACCGCCAACCTTATATTTGACGGCGGTAATCCTCAAAAAGCTCTTCATTATCTCGACTCAGCAACAACACAGTATAAGTTCTTGACGCCTGTACAACAATTTAACAGGTACGAAATACACAGCAATTATTTTTATCATACAAAAAACGACAAAAAACATGCTATGCTTTACGCTGATAGCATGTTGCACTTGTTCAGTAAGCGGGCTGAACAACTGAAATACCCGGCAGAGTATGGCAGAGCTTTGTTTTTAAAAGGAGATTTGCTTTTTGATGAGGGGAAATATATGGATGCCTACCAGTATTATTACAAGGGAAAAATGGCAGGCAGCAGCAATTTAAATAATTGCATGCTTGGCGACTACACCTATCGCATGGGTATGATCATGTACAAACAGGAGCATTACCTATTGGCCGCATCTTATTTTAAACAAAGTTGGGCACAAACCAATACCTGTGACTGGAGTTTTCGTTCGTTTTACCGCAGACAGGAACTGCTAAGTAATATCGGTTTAAGTTACAGCATGATTGACGAGCGGGATAGTGCCATTATGTACTACAACAAGGCATTACGCTATATTGATAGTTTGAGTGCTAAATTTAGTCGTGATAATGCGCTGCTGGATGTGGCCCGTGCTGTTGTAAGCGGTAACGAGGCTGATATATACATCCAACAAAAAGACTATAAACGTGCGAGCGGTTTACTACTGAAAAGCATAGTTGTAAACCTGCGTAAGGGAAATGATAACGCCGACGCACAATTTTCCGAGCTCAAGCTGGCACATATTTATGAGCATGAAAATAAACAAGATTCGCTTATTAAGCTCCTGAATGTTATGCACTTGCAGTTTGATAGCATCAAGAACCTGGAAGCTGAAGCCTCATGGAATAAATTTATGGCCCGCTACTATACCAGGAAGCAGGATGCAAAGTTAGCATTTGAATATTTCGTGCGATTTGATATTTTAAAAGACAGTATCAATAACCGTAACAAAATGCTCAAAGAAGCTGATGTTACCCAACAAATGAAACGGCTCGAAAAAGATTACGAGTTTGCGGAATTATCAAAAAACAATAAGCTGGAGCATTTATACCTAATCATCGCCATAGTTTTTGGGTTGATGTTGCTGCTTATTATTCTTCTGATATTAAGTTATTGGCGTAAATCGAGTAAGAATGTAAAGATACTGGACAGCCTGAACAGAAAGATAAAAGACCAAAACAATAACCTGGAGCAAGCACTTTCAGAACTGCACCTTGGCAGCATGGAAAAAGACAGGATATTGCGCACTGTAGCACATGACCTTCGAAATCCGCTTGGTGGTGTAGCTTCGCTTACTGCCTTAATGGCCGATGAGAGTGAATATACAGATGAACAAAAAGACCTGATCAACCTGATAAAGGATACATCCAATAACTCTATTGAACTGATCAATGAGATATTAGATGCTACTGAAAGCACACAAGATAAAATATATAAAGACACGGAGCTTGTGGAAATCAACACGCTATTAAGTCATAGTGTGGAATTACTTCGTTTTAAAGCCGCTGAAAAGAACCAGCAGATCTTATTGGAGGTACTTGAAAACCCTGTTGAGCTTAACATCAGCAGGGAGAAGATATGGCGCGTAATCAGCAACCTTATCAGCAACGCAATAAAATTTAGCCCTGCGGGTTCTTTGATCCATGTGAATATTACAGACTCCGTTAAAAAGGTGATTATAAGCGTAAAGGACTCGGGTATAGGTATACCTGATGATATAAAAGACAAGGTGTTCAATATGTTTACCGATGCGAAAAGAACAGGCACAGCGGGTGAAAAATCGTTCGGATTAGGACTGTCTATCAGCAGGCAGATCATCGAAAATCAC
This sequence comes from Mucilaginibacter sp., assembly GCA_051953515.1. Classification (GTDB taxonomy): domain Bacteria; phylum Bacteroidota; class Bacteroidia; order Sphingobacteriales; family Sphingobacteriaceae; genus Mucilaginibacter. The sequence continues at coordinate 447 of JBQCIS010000027.1, read as the reverse complement.
GGCGGTAAAATATGGTTTGAGAGCGAAGAGGGAAAAGGTACTGCGTTCTTCGTCAGCCTGAACAAATCAGGTAAACAATAAGTTTATTTTATCAGATCTCTATACCACCTGCCTGATGTTTTAATGATGCGCCGCTGTGTGGCATGATCCACGTACACAATGCCAAAACGCGTGGTATAGCCCTCAGCCCACTCAAAATTATCCGTGAGCGTCCACACAAAATAACCATCAACACGGTAGCCGTCATTTTTGGCGCGCAACACTTCGCTTAAATAGCCTTTTAAAAAATCTATACGTTTAGGATCGTCAACTTTACCATCTTTCACTTCATCATGAAAGGCAACGCCGTTTTCGGTTAAGTATAGTTTCCTGATGTTATATTGGCTAAACTGTTTAATAATGCCATAAATTGAAGGTGGGTACACCTCCCACCCCATCTCGGTTAAG
>JBQCIS010000026.1:0-18773 GCA_051953515.1 Mucilaginibacter sp. | reverse complement strand
CACGCGACCCAGTGGACTCACCCCGAATGCGCTCCGCTGTTCGGCCCTCTCTTCGCTGCGCGGAAAGAGGGCAGCTGCAGTCCTTTATTCATAAGTATCTTTCTATTGTCTCAATAACTGATGGGGTGTCGTTTAATATTTGTTCGTTATTAAACCTTAGAATGGTCAATCCTAAAGAGCTTAATACTTCATCGCGGTTTTTATCGTATTCCTGTTTTACAAGTGAATTGGGCCATCTGCTTCAATAACCAGTTTGGATTGGTAGCAATAGAAATCGGGAATATAAAATAGCTTCCTGCCAAATGGCGATAAGACAGAGATAGGATATTGTCGCAGGAACTTATGCCGTTTTGTGTTCCTGTTACGAAGATATTCCCACAGGATTTTTTCAGCAGGCGTTTGCCTGCGCCTTAACTCCCTGCATAAGTCTGTTATAGATGCCACTACCGAATATATGAAAAAATGAGGGATGTAGTTACCCTCTTTCCGCGCAGCGAAGAGAGGGTGGTCGAGCGCCAGCGATGGCCGGGTGAGTCCACCGGGTCGCGTGCTTAATAAATTGTGTTGTGTTAGGGATTGGAGATCCGCGAGTCCACAAAAAAGCCGCTGCACGATCTATCACCATAACAGCGGCTATCATAAATAATCAGGGTTTGTTATTCTCTTTCCAATAAAAACCGCCAAATTATCGCGCTTAAAATGCTGCCTAATAGTGGTGCCACGATAAATAACCATAACTGGCTGATAGCAGTACCGCCAACCAGCAACGCAGGACCGATACTGCGCGCAGGGTTTACCGAAACGCCCGTAACCGGTATGCCAACAATATGAATAAGCACTAAGCTCAGGCCGATAGCAAGGCCGGCAAAACCGCCATGTATGTTTTTGGTAGATGTGGAGCCGAAAATTACCAGCAGAAATATAAAGGTAAACACGGTTTCGGCAATAAAACCCGCAAGCAGGCTATAGCCCTGTGGCGATGCCGCGCCATAACCGTTCTGGCCGAGGCCGTTTTCTAAAATTTCATATCCGCTTTTGCCGGATGCGATCACAAAAAGGATGGCCGCGCCTGCAATAGCGCCCAGTACTTGCCCCACTATGTAAACAAGCGCTTCATTTATTTTCATACGGCCGGCTACCACCATGCCTATTGAAATGGCTGGATTAATATGGCAGCCCGAGATATGACCGATAGCATAAGCCATTGCCACAACCGAAAGCCCGAATGCAAATGCGATACCTAACAGGCCCACGCCGCTGGTGCCATTCGCACCAGCTATTACCGCGCTGCCGCAGCCCATTAAAACAAGTACAAGAGTGCCGAGAAATTCGGCTGAGAATTTGGTGAAAATCTTGGTTTCCATGTTTGATATAAATTAAGGTAAGAGGTAGTAAACGGTTTATAATTAATTAAATGTAAGGGAATTGTATTTAAAAAACCATGAAATTGCAGCGACATGTTGATAAGTTTTCGCGCGTTTTCTTAGAATGAAAAAACAAGGCGGCCGGAATACTTATTTCGAGAAATAGTTATCACAAAAGCTTGTTTTATTTCGTTGAAATAAAGCGGGGTTTTGGTAAATCAAAAAGTAGTATTTTAACGTATATATCTAAAAGCGCCGCCTGGAATGTTGGTTGGCAGGTTTTATGCCTTAATGTCATACCGGTTGGCCGGCTTGTTCCACATTTGGCGCATTTGGGGCAATTTGAGGCAGGATAGGTTAAACTTTTACACGGATTTTCGCTCCAAAGAATATAACGTGTTGATTTTATGTAATAAATTATTCAGGATTAAGTTTTTATTAAGAAAAATTCGCTGAATATGGGTCAAAGTGATAGATTGCGCATCATAATAATGTCTGTTTTGGCCAGGCTTTAAAAGTTGGCAGAAACTTTGTTAATAAGTGTAAAGAAACACGTCCTGATTTATTAAAAACTAATTTTTAAATTAGGGACGTACTAATAAGTAAGAAAGGTATATATGGAAGCTAAATTTTCGCCGCGGGTTAAGGATGTTATTCAGTATAGCAGGGAAGAGGCGTTGCGCCTGGGCCACGATTATATTGGTACAGAACACCTTTTACTCGGACTGATCCGCGACGGTGACGGGGTAGCTATCAAACTATTGAAAGAGCTGGCCGTTGACACCGCAAAACTGCGCCGCGCAGTTGAAGATGCTGTAAAAGGCACCGTTGGCGCAAACCTGAATGTGAGCAGCATCCCGTTGACCAAACAGGCTGAAAAAGTATTAAAGATAACCTACCTTGAAGCGAAGATATTTAAAAGCGACGTTATTGGTACAGAACATTTACTACTATCTATTTTGCGCGACGAAGACAATATTGCATCACAGATACTGATGCAGTTTCACGTTAATTATGAAATATTTAAGGGTGAAGTTGAATCACATAAAAATGATGTGACCGACGAAATGCCCGGTTCGCCTACAGGCGGCGAGGAAGAATTTAAAGAAGATGATTCTTTCAGCCAGCCTAAAAAGGTATCGGACATTAAATCGAAAACACCGGTGCTTGACAACTTTGGCCGCGACCTGACCAAAGCTGCCGAAGACGGCCGCCTTGACCCTATAGTTGGTCGTGAAAAAGAAATTGAACGTGTATCGCAGATATTATCGCGCCGTAAAAAGAACAACCCGATATTGATCGGTGAGCCTGGCGTTGGTAAATCGGCCATTGCCGAAGGGTTGGCATTACGCATTGTTCAGCGTAAAGTATCACGCGTGTTATTCAATAAACGTGTGGTAACACTTGACCTTGCTTCGCTGGTTGCAGGTACTAAATACCGCGGTCAGTTCGAGGAGCGTATGAAGGCCGTAATGAACGAGCTGGAAAAATCACCTGATGTGATCCTGTTTATCGATGAGATCCACACCATTGTAGGTGCCGGCGGCGCTTCAGGTTCGCTGGATGCATCCAACATGTTCAAACCAGCACTGGCAAGGGGCGAAATACAATGCATCGGTGCTACCACGTTAGACGAATACCGTCAGTATATCGAAAAAGATGGTGCTTTAGACCGCCGTTTCCAGAAAGTAATGGTTGAACCGGCTACGCCTGATGAAACCATCGAGATACTGAACAGGATAAAAGAGAAATACGAAGAGCACCACGGCGTTACCTATACGCCTGAAGCCATCAACGCCTGCGTTACCCTGACCACCCGTTATATTACCGACAGGTTTTTACCGGACAAGGCTATCGACGCGCTGGATGAATCAGGCTCACGCGTGCACCTCACCAATATCCACGTTCCGCAGAACATTTTGGATATTGAGCAGAAGATAGAGCTGATTAAGGTAGAGAAGAACAAGGTTGTACGCAGCCAGAAATACGAAGAAGCAGCAAAATTGCGCGATACAGAAAAGCATTTACTGGAAGAGCTTGAACAGGCTAAAGCTGTTTGGGAAGCCGAAACCAAATCAAAACGCTATACTGTAACTGAAGAAAATGTTGCAGAAGTAGTAGCTATGATGACCGGCATACCGGTACAGAAAGTAGGCCAGGCCGACAGCCAGAAACTGCTGAACATGTCTGAAACCATTTCGGGCAAGATCATCGGTCAGGAAGATGCGATCAAGAAACTTACACGTGCTATACAACGTACCCGCGCTGGTTTGAAAGATCCTAAAAAACCTATCGGTTCATTCATATTTTTAGGCCCTACAGGTGTTGGTAAAACCGAGCTGGCAAAAGAGCTTGCCCGCTTTATGTTCGACACTGAGGATGCTCTGATACAGATAGATATGAGCGAGTATATGGAAAAATTCGCGGTATCACGTTTGGTTGGCGCGCCTCCGGGCTATGTAGGTTATGAAGAAGGCGGACAGTTGACCGAAAAGGTACGCCGTAAACCTTATGCGGTAGTGCTGCTGGACGAGATTGAAAAAGCGCATCCTGACGTGTTCAACATCCTGCTGCAGGTATTGGACGAAGGCCAGCTGACCGACTCATTAGGCCGTAAGGTTGACTTCAGGAACACCATCATTATCATGACCTCGAACATTGGTGCCCGTCAGCTGAAAGACTTTGGCCAGGGCGTAGGTTTCACTACCAACGCTAAAACCAACCAGGCTGAAGCTCACTCAAGGGGCGTGATCGAAAACGCGCTGAAACGCGCCTTCGCACCGGAGTTCCTGAACCGTATTGACGATGTGATCGTGTTCAACTCATTAGGCAAAGAAGAGATCTTCAAGATTATTGATATCGAACTTGCATTCCTGTTTGGCAGGGTGAACAGCCTTGGCTACAAGATCGAGCTGACCGATAGTGCCAAAGAGTTTATCGCTGACAAAGGCTACGACTCACAGTTCGGTGCCCGTCCGCTTAAACGCGCTATTCAGAAATACCTCGAAGATCCGATCGCTGAGGAAATACTGAAAGGCGAACTGACCGACGGCGATACAATGGTGGTTGATTTCGATAAAGAAACTAACGAGATCAAGATCATTGACCGTAAAAACGAAAACAAAAAGCCGGAAGAAGAAGAGCAGAAATAAACTGCTTCCCGGTTTTTGAAAATATCAAAGCCCTCTGATATAAAGTCGGGGGGCTTTTTTGTTTCAGTTCATTAATAGCTGTAACACAAAGGGAATAACTGGCGTCTAATATATAACGTCATTGCCTTTATATGAAAAGACTTACCCGCAGCCTAATCTGCTTATCTCTCGTTATCATTAGTTGCGTTTCCATTGTCCTTGGTAAGGAAGACTCAACGGTGCTAATCTGTAGGCTCAAAATCATCAGGTAGTTGATAAGCAATTCTTCCTTCACCAAAATATCCTTCTACACTTACACTTGCAGGGTTAGTAATTACACCGTTATAGTCGAAAAGTGCAAATCGGGACTTAAATATAAGAATGCTGATTGTAGCTTTAAACTTTAATCTCTCAGAAGTAAATATTTTCTTTTGCGTAGAGGAGGTTAGATTGACCTTCCTGTAGCGAACATACAAGCATGTATCAGGTGCACTTGTTATCGTAAACAAGCCTTTTTGATCGGTTAACTCCAAAAAGCTTTGGCGTGTTAATGGAGAGTCTATCAGCTTTTGAATATATTGGTTTGAATTTCCATCTCGATGTCTGTCGAAGTACGGATTAGGTTTTCTGAAAAGCTTATATACCTCGTAGCCACTTTCTTCCATTTTATTGGTAAGTAACGAGCGTAAAAACTCCATTAAAGAGCCTTTGTAAGCATGCATGCGGTTTTTTTGCCACTGCTGTACTTGCTCTGGTGTCCCTTTCATATCCTCGAAATATGATGGGCCTTCGTAAAATATGCTTCCGGTAGTCTCGTCTTTGGTAAACCCTTCAAGTTTATACCTGATCTTATATCCAAGCGCGTTATTTTCAATCTCAAAGAAGTCTCTTGAAAACACAGAAAGCGTTTTGCTCGGATCATCATAATCGAAATGAAGTACATCAGGGTTCAATATTTTACACTGTTTCGCAAAATCTGTTGTCCCGAGAAATTCCCTTCTGAATTCGTTAAAGTGCCATGAGAGTTTAAATTTAGCGGATACCTGTACCTGTGTTAATGTTTTGTTAGAGGCTGTGAGTTCTATTTGCGGGATGGTCATGTTTTCGTCAACAGCAATATTGGCTTTATATGCCTCGTAGCCGATAAAGCTAATAATGAGTTGATAATGACCTGGGTGAACGTTTTTTAAACTAAACTCACCTTTATCGTTAGTCGGCGACGCAACTGAGGTATTATTAAGGAAAGCAGTGGCGAAAGATATTGGTTTTTTGTCAGCCTTGTTAATAATTTTACCACTTACAGTAAATTGTGCGAAGCTGTGAAATGACTGTAAAAGTAGCAGTAACGGCAGGACAAGGTTTTTCATTATGCTGTAATCGGTTTACTCAAATGTAAACTTTCAACACATTAGTTTGGTTTAAACTATTAATATTTTGTAAAAACGAGCTTATAAGATCCTGTAAAAATAAAATTTAACATTTTTTATTAAACTTTTTTTGTTTTTCTTCGTCACATAGAAAAGTAGCATCGCATATTATGAAAAAAATCTTATTCTTTTTATTGGCAGGGGGTAGCGCATTGTTTATGGCATCATGTACTAAACAGTATAACCAGGTTACGCCAAACGAAACAGTTTATGCTGATTTAAAACCGAGCGATTGGGGAACAGCAAATGGGGGATTGACCGATACAGCAGTTATCAATACACCGCAGATAGATAAATATTTCTCTAATCATGGCGGTGTAATGGTTTACTTTACTTTTGACGGCGGCCAAACCTATGAGCAGATACCTGAGGTGTATAACAACGTTTCTTTCACCTACATTTACACAGATGGCGGTATAGAATTGTATGCACAATCAGCAAACGGCGCCCAAGTTATTACGCCACCGGCAGAGTTGACAGCAAAGATTGTGTTAGTACCATCAAACTAACATTGCCGGCTGTAAAGCATAAAAAAAGCGTGGCGGCAATCCGTCACGCTTTTTTTATAGGGAGTAATATGCTTTTTTATTGTCCGAGTTTCTGGATATCCTCAATAATCGCCTGTGAAACGCCGGTGTAGGAGAAACCGCCATCGTGGAACAGGTTCTGCATGGTAACCATGCGGGTAAGATCAGAGAACAGGGCCACGCAGTAATCCGCGCAGGCATCCGCATCGGCATTACCGAGTGGGCTCATTTTTTCAGCATAGCTGATGAATGCGTCGAACCCTTTAACGCCTGAACCTGCTGTAGTGCGGGTTGGCGATTGCGAAATGGTATTTACACGTACGTGTTTTTTAATGCCATAGTGATAACCGAAGTTACGTGCAATGCTTTCGAGTATGGCTTTGTTGTCGGCCATGTCGTTATAGTCAGGGAATATGCGTTGTGCAGCAATATAGGTTAACGCCACCACAGAACCCCATTCGTTTATGGCATCCAGTTTAAAAGCGGCAGCCAGTATGCGGTGCAGGCTTAACGACGAAATGTCAAATCCTTTGTGGGTAAACTCGTAGTTGTTTTGTGTATACGGGATGCTTTTGCGCACGTTAAGGCTCATACCTACCGAATGCAGGATGAAATCTACGCCGCCGCCAAAATGCTCAAGCGATTTGCTGAAAAGGTTCTCAATATCTTCGTTGCTGGTAACGTCGGCAGCAATAACCGGCGCATTGGTTTCTTCGGCCAGTTTGTTGATGGCGCCCATACGCAAAGCGATAGGAGCGTTGGTGAGCACCAGTTCGGCGCCTTCAGCGTGGCAATGCTGCGCGGTTTTCCAGGCGATGGAGTTTTCGTCCAATGCCCCGAATATGATCCCTTTTTTACCTTTTAATAAGTTGTTAGCCATGTTGTTTATATTAATTCGCGGGTGTAAAGGTATAAAATTAGTTGGCAGTTTTTAGTGGGCAGTTTGCAGTTTTTGAACAGACACAAGTTTGAATTTTCGTTACAAAGTGTAGCATTGTAGCGCCCGCAACACAGCTACAGCTGCTACAAATGCTACACCTGCTACACTTTGCTAAGTAATACGCTTATCATCATCACTTACTCTCATAAACAATCAGCACCGAAAGGTCGTCATTCCCAGCCGGTTTTAGCCCGTGACTGCTGCCGGGCAAAGTCAGTATGGCATCGCCAGTAGTTACCGGTATAGTTTTGCCATTCATCTGTAATTCGCCATTACCATTTAAAATATAATAGATCTCCTGCTGTTCCTGTAAATGATAGCCGATGGTTGATCCCGGATGCAATATCCTTTTCCGGAATACCATTTTTGCGTCCTTAAATTTACCAAAGTAGGGGAATGCGGTAGTTTGCCCGCCGCCATTATGCGAGCCGGACTCATTTACGGCAATATCCTTTTCATGGTCGATGATATAGCCTTTATCCTGTTGGAAATTGATAAAGCTGAACAGGAATAGCAATGAAAATGCAGCGGCAGTGATTAAGAAAGTCGGCAGATGGAATTTTGCTTTCATAGGTTTAAAGGACAAAAATTCAGACTATATATTAACTTTCGAAGTTTCTTAAACTTCGCGAGTTTGATATTAAACTCAACCCAAACTTACGAAGTTCCTAAATGTGAACCGCCTGCAAAATTTCTTAGAACTTCGTAAGTTAACGATGACTACCTACTGTAAACTCCCCAAAAGTTCTCTTGCGTTTTGCAATGCGCTTTCGCCCGGCTTATCGCCGCTCAGCATTTTGGCAATTTCGGTTACGCGTTCGCGCTCATTCAGTTGTTTAATGCGGGTGTAGGTGGTTGCGCCGTCATCATCTTTATAAACAAAATAATGGCTCTGGCCCTTGCTGGCAATCTGCGGCAGGTGGGTAATAGTAATCACCTGCAGGTTTTCGGCAAGCTTTTCCATTATCTGGCCAACTTTGTTGGCTACCTCTCCGCTCACACCGGTATCAATCTCGTCGAAAATAATGGTCGGCAGCGCGGTGTTTTGCGCCACCAGCGATTTAATACTCAGCATCAGCCGCGAAAGTTCACCGCCTGAGGCCACTTTGCTCATCTCGGCCAATGCATGCCCTTTATTGGCAGAAAAAAGGAATTTGATGTGATCGATCCCGGAGTCCGAAAGTCCGGAAGACCGGAAGTCCGTAAGTGAAACTGCATTATCTTTTCCGACTTTCGGACTTTCGGACTTCCCGGCTTCATTCTCAATCTTTATCGACGAATTGCCCATCCCCATTTCCGCCAATGTTTTCAGAATATTTTCCTCAATAGCAGGGATAATCTTATTACGGTTTGCGGATAACACGGTAGCTATTTTTTCAAGTTCTGCTTTATCGGTTTCAAGCTGCTTTTGCAGTTTTTCAATGGCTTCATCGCCAAAAATGGCTTGCTGTATCTTTTCAGAAAGTTCCTGCTGAATTTGCAGCAATTCGGCATTGGTATTTACCCTGTGTTTCTTTTGCAGGTTATAAATAACACTTAGCCGGTTATTTACTTCTTCAGCGCGGGCTTCATCGGTTTGTGTATGTTGCTCAATGGCTGCTATCTCGTTGGCAATGTCTTTCAACTCAATGATGGCGCTGTTTAACCTTTGATGCAGTTCGGTTATTGCCGGGTTAAATTTTTCTAATGATGATAGCTGATGCCCGGCCTCGCGCAGTTGTATGATAGCCGACGTTTCGCCTTCGTTCATCAGGTAATGTGCGCCCAGCAGGTTACGTTTTATTTCTTCGGCATTGGTGAGCGAATAAAGCTCCTGTTCAAGTTGCTCCTGCTCGTCTGCCGATAACGCGGCTTTATCCAGCTCATCAAACTGAAACTGGAAATAATCCAGATCTGCCTTTGCTTTATCACTTACGGCAATCAGCTGCTGCAGATGGGCGATATTTTTTTTATAAAGCCTGAATTTGGTGCGATAGTCATGTAACAGATCATCATGCCCTGCAACCGAATCCACTACCAGCAACTGAAAGTCAGGGTCGTTGATCTCCAGGGTAGCATGCTGCGAATGGATGTCGATGAGCTTTTCGCCCAGCTCTTTTAAGGTGGCGAGGTTTACCGGCGTATCGTTAATGAACGCCCGTGAGCGGCCATCGGCTGATATTTCGCGGCGCAAAACGGTTTCAAATTCATAATCCAGGTCGTTCTCTTCAAAAAATGATTGTAAATGAAAGCCCTGAATCTTAAACTGACCCTCGATGATGCATTTTTTTTGCTGATTGAAGAAATAGCGGCTTTCGGCACGTTGCCCTAATATAAGCGAAAGGGCGCCGAGTATAATGGATTTACCCGCGCCCGTTTCGCCAGTAAGTATGTTCAATCCCGCGTCGAAACTGATCTCAAGATCGTCTATTAAAGCATAATTACTGATGGAAAGCCTTTGAAGCATAGCGTTGCAAAATTGGAACGCTAAATTACGAAATACTTTTTACGGCTTCACCGCGTCTGACGTATCTTTCTCGGTTTCGTCAAATTTATGATCGCCTTTTTTGCGCAGTTCTTCACGCATTTGCTCGTTCTGCTTTTCCAGTTCATGTATCCTTTCCCGGTTAATGTCTTTCATGTTGGTTTTTAATTCCTGCATCTGCTTTTTCCACTCCGGGCTATTGAACTGCTCGCGTATCTTGACTTGCATATCAGCCATTTGTTTCTTCCACTCAGGGTTGTTGTATTGTTCGCGTATCTTAACTTGCAGGTCTTGCATTTGTTTCCGCCATTCAGGGCTATTAAACTGCTCCTTCATCTTTACCTGCATATCGGCCATTTGCTTTTTCCATTCCGGGTTATTAAACTGTTCTTTCATCTTGGCCTGCATGTCTTCCATTTGCTTTCTCCATTCCGGGTTATTGAACTGCTCGTTCATCTTAGCCTGCATGTCGGCCATTTGCTTTCTCCATTCCGGGCTGTTATACTGCTTACGCATTTTAGCCTGCATATCGGCCATTTCTTTCTTCCATTTAGGATTGTTGAACTGCTTGCGCATGTCGGCCATTTGTTTTTTCCATTCAGGGCTGTTGAATTGCTCGCGCATCTTTCTGCCCATATCAGCCATCTGTTTCTGAAACTCCGGGTTCATTCTAAAATTACGGAGCGAAGAAAAATTGGTATCGGGCCAATTGTCAAAGCCTGGATTTTGTTTCAGGAATTCATCCCTGTCGGCCTTTGGCATTTCGGCTAATGAATGATAAACGTGGGTATTGCCGTTATCGTCGGTAATGGTAATGTTTAAGGCTTTGTGTTTTTTAGTGGTGTCGGCCAGCTTGTTGGTCGGCACAGTATCAGCAGGAGCTGGTGCCGGTGCAGCAGTTACCGGGGTTTGTGGAGATGGGGGCGGCAGCGGAGGCGCCGGTATTGCCGGCGTGTTTATTTTGGTTGTAGTAACTATATTAATATGTTTTGTAGTACGGTGCGTAGCTTTTGCGTGGCTGTATTGCGGAATGCCCCATGCCAGTAAAAGGCCAAGGGCGGCTATTGCCAAAACCACCAGCAGGTGAAATTTGGGCAGAGTGTCTGTAGTTTTCATGTTCAATCGTTTTATTCTGTTCAGCAACGGGTATTTTTTCGAGCCTGTCGAAGCCATTGCCAGTGTATAATTCTGTTCGTTTTGTTGCGCAATGATGAATAAGGCGCGCGAGTAAGCGTAGTTATTGCAATCCTCATCTATTACCATGTCGTCGCAGCAAAATTCACGCTGTTCGCGGATGGTTTTGGAGATGAGCCACACAAAGGGGTTGAAGCACAATATTGTTTCCATTACGCATTGCAATATGTTTAGCAGATAGTCATGGCGTTTAATGTGTGCCAGTTCGTGCAGCAGTATGGCTTCCACCTGGTCGTTATCCAGGTTATTGATGAGGGCGATAGGAAAAATAATAACCGGTTTAAGATGGCCGATGGTTAACGGGATCTGTACATGTTCTGAAAAGAAAAGCGATACCTTCTTTACTATTTTCAGCTTCTTTACCAGCTCTTGTGCCTTTGCCGACCATAAATGATCTGTAAGCAGGTTTTTTTCGTTGCGTATTTGCTGCACATGCATAAAGCCGCCAACCAAACGGATGGCCTGTACCATAAGGGCCAGCAGGTACACGCCGGTTATGTATTTGGCATACTGGGTAATAAAGGTTTCTGCCTGTTGCAGCACCGTTGGTGTATGTTGCGACGAGGTGTAGGCTATACCACCGGTGTACAGCATGGCGGTATAATGCGGCATGGCCATATTGTGCAGGTAAATTTTTACCAGGTTGGCCAGAAACCAGCAGCAGATAATAGTGAGGCTAAGGTAGTTAACATCATACCTGTATTTTGAGCCAAGCGACGGGAAAAACTGCATCACCAGCTGCAATACAACATATATCAGCAAAGCCTGTCCGAATGATTCAAATAAGGCCTGTCCCAGGGCGTTAATCAGAATGTTCATGGTTGTAAGTTTTAATTTTTATCCGGTTGCTATTTTCTGTTATGCTCTTTATCCTCAAACTGGTCCAGAAAGTTTTTAATCGCGTTTATCTCATCCTTTGATGTGCGGCGGTTTCCCAACGCCTGTATTACCAGCTCGGATGTTGAACCTTTAAATACGGTCGACAGTATTTTGTCGAGTGCACTGGTTTGCGCCTGCTCGCGGGTAATGAGCGATTTATATAAATGCGTTTTTGCTGTAGTGTCGCGCGTTAATAGCCCTTTATCGTGCATTATCTGCATCAGCTTTAGGGTAGTGGTATAGCCGGCATCTTTGGTTTTTGCCAATTCTTCATGTACATCCCTAACACTGCACTCGCCCTTTTCCCAAATCACCTGCAGTATTTCCAGTTCGCTTTCTGTTGGTTTTATTTCCATCTTTTATCTTTTATTACGAATTTCTTCGTACAAGTATATACGATATTTTTCGTAGATGCAAATTATTTTACATTTTTTAACATAAGACAGTTGAAAATGAGATGTGTTACAGTTAGAGAATCAAGAATTAAGCGGCAAGAATCCAAGATTTGGGAACAATGAATATTGAATTTTGAATATCGAATAATGAACTTTTTAAGGTACGATGTATTCAGCATTCGATGTGCAATATTGCTCTTAAAGCCTCACTTGGTAAAATTTTTAGCAATAATTAAGTTCTAAAAGCTGTGTTAGATAAATAATACAGCCTTTTATATTATTATATCTGCCTTTAGATTAGTTTATATTTTTCCATTCCATAGTTGGATATAAAATATGATAAGCTCTGTCTTTTATCAATTGCTTGATTGACATCAGCGCCTGCATTTATTAACTCTTTAAACACACTTCTTAGCTGAGTTAATAAAATATCATCTTTAAAATCTACAGCCGGCGTATCTATCATTTGCCTGCTATCTAAAAAAGCTCGAAGCAAGCAATTATTCCCGTAAGAATCCATTGCATTAGGGTTGGATTTTTTGGCTATCATGAGTTTGAGAAGTTTTAATGCTTCATCAAATCTGCTTGTGTTCTTTTGTAGAGTGTACGAATTGAATATAACAGCCCTTATACAGTCATGCAATACGGGTGACGTCCATTCATTAATTTCAGATTTCTCCATGAAATTTACATCGGCACCGTTCTCTATCAAGAACCGGGAAATGTCAAAATTTCCAGCTTTAAATGCAACTTGTAAACCGGATTGGCCATCGTCTTTTTTAGGTGGAGCAAAATTACAAACCCTAACATACTCTTTATTGCTGTTAACTAACGTTACCACTGCTTGTAGATCATTACCTCTAATCGCTTTAAAAAAAGTTTTTATGTTTTTCTTTTGCATCTTTCAAATGTCTTTTAAAGCTACAATTTTCTTGCAATCTTCAATAAAAGAGTTCGGTATGCGTACTTTATCGGTCTCTTCCGGGGAGGTTTGGAAGGGGGACTATTGCCTTCCCTGCAGCGTCTGGTATTTATTCCCATCTCCCGGGTCGGCCTGCAATAGCAGGTTCATAGCCTGTATTTTGTCGCGATTATCGGCTTTGGTAAGTATAGCCGTTAGTTCGTCGCTCTTAGCGGTAAAAAATACCAGCGGAAACATGGCACCTATGCGGGTGCGGTCCAACTGACCCAAAACAGGCAGCAGGCTAATGATCTCGTGCAGGCCTTTGCCGGCATTGTCGGCCATAATGTCCAAGCCCTGGCGGTGATAATCATACATAAAGCTGCGCAGCGGAGCGTATGTTCTGTCGTTCAGGTTTTCGCAGAGCCAGTAACGGCTAACGTTATTATTGTCGAAAGCTTTCCAGCCTTTATAGGGCGATGTTTGCGCAAGGTTAACCACATTCTGTGCTTGTGCGAAATAAGGGGAACCGCCATAGCGCGAAAAGCTGTCATAATCCATGCCTATAATAATATAGGCATAAAAAGCCATTATGGAGGTAAGGTTACTGGTATAGCTCTGGTCGCTATAATCTAAAGTTTGCCCCTGGGTGTACGAAAAGCTGATGTCTTTGTCGTTAACGTTTAATAACGTGGTGGTATATGAGCTGTTAAATACCGGACGTGACGACTGCACCTGCAATTCGCCTGCCCAGTTGCCCGCGCCATCATAGCTCGTGGCGTTAAACACAAATGAACATTCGAAACGCTCCTGCGGCGCGATCGGATCAGTGCACCATTTCCTGCCGTTCAGGAAATCTTTCATAGCATTGGCCAGATCGTCAAAAATGCGCTTGTTTACGTTTTGCAGTTTAGGGGCTAATACGGTTACGCGTGCATTCAGGTCCTGTGCCATAGCCGGGCAGGCCAGACAGATCAGTAGGATGTAAATGCAGAGTTTTTTCATTGTTTTTATATAATGAACTTTATTACAAACCATAACCACGTCATTGCGAGGCATGAAGCAATCTCTGCGGTTACAGGTGGTAAACTTTGCTAATCACTTCGTTATTTATCGCTTTGTTACCTGTCGCTTCCATCGCTCATTGCCGCTTAGGCTACTTCTTTTCTCTTGATCCAAAAGTAACCAAAAGATCAAGCCGGAAAAAACCTTCTGCCCGCAGGCCAACTCCCGGCCCGGTTTTCCGGCAGGCCTTTGCCCGCTTTTATACTCAATACCTATATTAATGGCTGATAGAGCTTTTTCATTTCTGTATCAGCTCAATTAGTTTATCGCAAATATCGCGGGCAACTTCATCTTTGGTTTTAAGGCCATAGGTCGTTTTTTGCAGGTCGCGGTCAATAATGGTTATTTTATTGGTATCGCCTTTAAAACCCGCGCCCGTGTCGTTAAGCGAATTTAATACAATAAAGTCGAGGTTTTTAGCTTTTAATTTCTTGATAGCATTTTCTTCCTCGTCGTTGGTTTCCAGCGCGAAGCCAGCCAGTATCTGATTATCCCGTTTTTTACTGCCGAGGGTTTTCAAAATATCGGTGGTAGCCTTTAGTTCGATACCGAGATTATCGCCCTGCTTTTTGATCTTCTTGTCCGAAACATTCACAGGCGTATAGTCCGCCACGGCGGCACTCATAATGCAGGCCTTTACTTGTGAATAATATTGCTCGCAAGCCGCCAGCATATCCGCCGCCGAAACTACATCCACCCGTTTTACCGAACGTTGCTTGCTTACCTGTGCCGTTGGCCCTGCTACCAATACAACATCAGCACCTAATGATGCCAAAGCATCAGCAATAGCAAAACCCATTTTGCCTGATGAATGATTGCCGATAAACCTCACCGGGTCTATCGCCTCATAAGTCGGCCCGGCGGTTACCATAACCTTTTGGCCGGCCAGTGGCAGCTTGCTTTTAATATCCGACTCCAGAAATGCTACGATCTCTTCCGGCTCAGCCATGCGGCCTTCGCCATGTAACCCGCTGGCCAGTTCGCCTGTGCCGGGCTTTATCAGTATGTTGCCAAAGGATTGCATCCGCTCCACATTCTCCATGGTCGATTCATGCTTCCACATATCCAGGTCCATTGCCGGAGCAAAGTAAACCGGGCACTTTGCCGAAAGGTAAACCGCCGTAAGCAGGTTATCGCAAAGCCCGTTGGCCATTTTTGCCATAGTATTGGCACTGGCAGGCGCTATCAGGAACAGATCGCCCCACAAACCCAGTTCCACATGGTTGTTCCATTCGCCGGTTTCGGGCGCAAAGTATTCAACAAATACAGGTCTTTTCGAAAGGGTGGAAAGTGTAAGCGGCGTAATAAAATTGGTAGCGTCGGGTGTCATCACCACCTGTACTTCCGCTCCGGCTTTTACCAGCAAACGCACCAGCGTGGCCGCTTTATAAGCCGCAATACTGCCGCATATACCTAAAAGTATTTTTTTATTTTCAAGCATGATCCCAAAAGCCTCCTAACCCCCTTAACGGGGAATAAGAACGGCTAAAAATACAAAAAACTCCCTACTGGGAGTTTTTTGTAAATACATAATATTTTATGCACCCCCTTTAGGGGGCCGGGGGCTTATTGCTCCTTGCTTGGATTACGGTAATAAACCTTACCATCCAAAAATTCCTGCACGGCAACCAGCGATGGTTTTGGCAGTTTTTCGTAGTATTTTGAGATCTCGATCTGCTCGCGGTTCTCGAACACTTCTTCAAGGTTATCGTTTGACGAAGCGAACTCAGAAAGTTTCTGATGCAATTCTTCCTTAATGTTGTTCGAAAGCTGGTTGGCCCTTTTCGCCATAATCACGATCGACTCATAAATGTTACCTGTCTGCACATCCAGTTCGCGCAAATCGCGGGTTACGGTGCTGCTTGCTACGGCAGGTTTGTTAGTGTTATTATTATTGTTCATATCAATCTTTTACTTTTATGGTAATTTCTGGTCCTGTCCTTTTTCTGAAGGCAGTTGTGTTTTTACAGAATCTTTTTTAGCTAAACGGCGTGCCAGCTTTTCATCGGCGGCTGCTTCAGCCAATATTTTCTTTACATGTATAATACCCTTGTCGCTTTCTTTCTTGAACGCTGCAACCTGTGTTAAATAAATACTTTTTGGGTACTTATCAGTAAACTGGTCTGCATAAGAAATAGCCTGGTCATAACGGCTTTCCTGGTAATACTCGCGACTGTTCTTAGCGTATAAGTATTGTGCCTGTATCGTCAGGAATTCCATTTCCTCGGCATATTTGGTATCAGGGTAATCACGCAGTGAGTTGCCGAAAGAAATTACGGCTGCCTGGTAGTCGCCAATAGTTAAATACAACTTGGCGTTTTCGTATGATTTCCTTTCCAGTTTATCGCGCAGGTTTTGGATCAGTTTACTGGCTTCGGCCACACGCTCACTCTTAGGGTAAAGGTTAATAAACAACTGCAGGGCATCTATAGCGCTTTGGGTATTGCTTTGGTCCAGCGAGTAAATGGGCGAATCCAAGTAATAGCAATAAGCCGCCATAAACCTGCACTCTTCCGCCCTCGAACTGGTTGGATACGTTTCGGCAAACGTTTTAAAGTGGTAACGTGCCGATGTATAATCCCTCAGCTTATAGTTGGTGTAAGCATAGTAGTAGTAAAGATCCTCGGCCTGGCTTTGTCCGCGGTAGCGTGCCACCAGCGTTTCAAAAAGCTCCAGCGCCTTGCTATAATCGCGTTTATTATAAAGGCGAATGGCCTCGCGGTATTTTTTAGCGTAATCGTTACTCGCTTTCAGCTTCTCAAATTTGCTTTTACAGCCGGTAAAAGCCAGCATCAACACAATTAAAAGCGCACCTACTACGGTTAGTTGTTTTTTAAACATCCTGCAAAGATAGTTATATAATGTAAACCCGTCAATTATTTATTTACAGGCGAATATATAACGGTAATGTTAAAGCAAGCAGTGCCCGCAAGCTTATTTAACTTTTTTTAACGAATTGCGCCGGCTGATTTTTTATAATAGGGTGATTTCGCTGATTGATATTGTAGAGACGCAATACTTTGCATCTGTAATTAATGTTGTTGGAATTGTCAGCGCAGGTTTAACATTGCTGGCGCGGGTTTAACGCAGTGTAACCCGTGCCACAGCATGGCGAAAGCTTTCAGCTTGAGTTGGGCGTTGCCACAGCCCGGTGCTGAGGCCATCGAAGCGGCCCGGGCTTTCCAGGGCTCCGCTGCGCTCCGGTACCCGCTCTCGCGGGCACTAAACCCTTCCAATCCCTAACGCGGAATGCGACCCGGTGGACTCACCCGGTCATCGCTGCGCTCGACCACCCTCTCTCACCGCTGCGCGGAAATAGGGTAGCTGCAATATTAAACCACACTATTTTGTATAAACATTCTGGTCTTTGCCCTCTTTCAGCGTAGCGATGAGAGAGGGCCGAACAGCGAAGCGCATTCGGGGTGAGTCCACGGGTCGCGTGCATAACAAAGCGATGCGTTAGGGATAGCAGCGCCCTTCGACAAGCTCAGGGTGACACTCTCTACAGGAGTATGAGCGGAAAGCCCGGCCCGAAGGAAACGCCCCAAATCCCCCACTTACACCTTATCCGTAAAAAACGACTTCCCTTTCTCCGCCCCAAATTTCCCTGCATTATATTGTTTCGATTGCCCTTTCGGAATAGAAAGCGAATGCCAGTTTTCCCCGCTCATCATTTTAGCCAGGAAAACGATCTGCCCAACATGGTAAGGCAGGTGTGCCAGCTGCCGGTTAATGGCCTCCATAACAGTGTGACCTTCGTTGCGTATATATATAATACGCGAGAGGTCGTTTTCGGTAAGCGGGTTGAGCGCATCGAACAGGCATTGCCAGCCTTTTTCCCAAAGAGCAGTCAGTTCGTCTTTGGTGGCTGCCGTTTCTTCAAATTCGGCATCCCGGTTGCGTGAGGCTTTCTCGCCATCGCTGTTCAGAAAATCTGTCCACCGCGAAACAGAGTTTCCGGCAATATGCTGCATAATAATAGCAATACTGTTCGACTCATTATTGTATTGCCAATGCAATTGCCCGTCGCTGATCTGGGCAATTGCCTTATCAGCCAGCAACTTATAGTATGTAAATAGCTTTTTAACGCTCAAAAGATAGTTTTCGCCAGTATTTTCCATGGTTGAAGAGATTTATTTAAAACAAAAATGAGCAATTATTAGGTCAAATATGCAGAGTAAGAGTAATCAGATCAATCACCCAAAATAAGCGATCAAATTTTTCGTCCTCATCTACAATCAATTACAAAGTATTTGCAAAAATAATTGCAGATGTATTTGACAGGGATGGAAATCTTCCTACCTTTGCAGCCCGCAAACGAAGAAACGGTAGAGTGAGAAAAGGTGAGCGGGGATGCTGGAAACAGCGAAAGAGCAGATTTGAAAAAATAAAAAAATAAAAATTTGCAAGATTAAAAAAGGTTCGTACCTTTGCAGTCCCAAAAGAAAGGGGCGCAGAAAAGCGAAGCGAACGGAAGCGAATTCCG
>JBQCIS010000025.1:0-3428 GCA_051953515.1 Mucilaginibacter sp. | reverse complement strand
AGGCCAGCAACAGTACAAATACGCCGATAATACCAAACATCCACACATAACTGATGCGACCGCCTTTAACTTTGCCATTTTCAAACTCGTCCCACAAGCGCCAGGTATCCATTGGATGGAATACTACATGTTCGTCGCCATCCTTAGCATATTGGCGGGTAATATTTTGCAGCTTATTGGTTAGCGCATCGAAATTTACGCCGGGAGTTTTCTCAACAAATAGCTGAAAGCTGTGATTTTCCCACTCGGTTTGCGCACCCTGTACCCATTTTTGTTCGGCAACATACTTGTCCCATGCCATTAAAATGTAGGTGTCATAAAATGTGGCGTTTCGTGGAATATCTTCATATACCCCTGCTACTTTCAGATCTGTTTTGTTATTTATTTTGATGGTTTTGCCAATAGGGTCGGCATCGCCATACAGGGCAGTTGCGGTCGATTGGCTAATGATCGCCGAAAGCTGGTCTTTCAATGCATTGATATTCCCTTTCAGCATGTGCAGCCCCAGCATACCAGGGAACGCAGGCTGTACCCACATGCCGCTTTTGGATATTTTCTTTTCACCGCCATCACTCAGGATCATACCCATATTCCATGAAGCGAGCGTTACATTTTTAAAGTTGGAGCCGTACTTGGTGCGCAACTCATTAGCCAGCGGAATGGCTATGGCATGGCCGGTTCCGGTTTGCCCGTTAAAGGTTTGGGTGATCATTACCTGCGCCAGTTCCTTATGCTTGGCGAAATAATGATTATACGTAAGCTCATCAAGCAGCCACAGGCCGATAAGGGTGGCAACTGCCATACCGAAAGCAAGGCCCAATATGTTTATGGAGGAGTAAACTTTGTTTTTTAACAGGTTACGCCAGGCAATTTTGATAAAATTCTTGATCATAAAAAAACAGGTTAAGCGCTTATACAGGTTATAGTTTTTAATCAGACACTTGCCAACAGCAAAACGTTGCAGTTGAATGCGTTTTTTTCTGAAACATTTTTTAGTAACTGTATATTCATCTTAAAAAGACTATGGAACTACAGCCCGGAGATTATGTTAGCACACCGCTTGGTGATGGCTATGTAAACGAAGTAATAGATAATGAAGTGATTGTGGACCTTACGGAAGGTGATGATCAACGGCATGTTTTTGAGAAGGAGCAGGTGATTTTACTGCCGGATTGAAGAGTCAGTCAGTTATAAACTAACTTGATCTGTGAGGCTTCAGTTATAAATGGAAGTATGTGAAAGGAGTATTTCAGCAAGACCACCGCACATACTATTCAAAACAAATCAAAAAAGCCAATCCTTTCGGAATGACTTTCTTTATCTTGATTTTAAACTCGCGTTCGGTGATATTCAATTATCCGAATTAACTATGACATTTACACCAAACAAATAGTTTTGATAAAGACTGATATCCAGTGGCTGATATTTTTTTGAGGGTTTTTTATTCTCGATAACAAGCCCTACACCCGCTGTATACACAGCTGGGGTTAGTGGAATGGTTTTATTATACATTTTAAATTCGCGTAAAACTTCAGCATCAAATTCAGGGCAAAGTGATCTTAGCACATGTACATCAGTAATATTTTGCCCACTATCAATTTTAAAACTTACTACTGTAGTACCTTGCATGTTGTTTTCCACCGCTACAGCTATTGGTAGAACCCTCCTTTGTAAAAAAGCTTTCAATTGTATAGCTGCAGCCGTATCTATTTTTATATTTTCCTGGGCATAAGCTCCAGTAAAAAGCAACAGTGCGATGATCGTAGAATAGAATATCTTCATGATAAGGCTTTTAACAGTTTACGCTATTCGAAAATAAAAAAAAATTGATCATTTGGTTAGTGGTTGATGATTAATTATTTGAAATAACTTCTTTGAATTCATGACGGTAAGACAAATCAAAAAAGCCACTCCTTCCAGAATGGCTTTTTCTGAGAAGGAGCAGGTGGCTTTGCTGCCGGATTGAGGAAAAAATATAGAGCGCTGTCACACTGAGGCACTGAAGTACGAGCGCCGGGATAACGAATATATTAGCGCTTAGTTTCCTTCATCTTCAGGTACTTATACTTATCCTTTAGTTTTAAAAACTGCTTTTCAAAAGCATAGGAGCATATTGCTATACCAAAAACAGCAACAAGCTTAATAGCTATTAACTGCCATAAAGGATATCCACGCAAACTTCTCATCCATGGCTGCCAGGCGTTTGCGCCGATAAACAATTGCTGCCAGATATAAAGGCTATAAGAAAGCATACCTATCCACACCATCAGATTATTGCTCAGTACGTTGTACAGCAATGTGCCGGGTTGCAAAGCAAACATAATGGCAAAGGCAATAAGTATGGCAGACAAGTATTCCGACAAGTATTTAGCATAGCATAAAAATGTAGGTGTGCGAATAATGATCGCAACAGGCAGCAGGATAACGCCTAACCAGTAATTAACGCTCCGCTGTTTCATAGTGATCAGGTTCTTAAACATCAATATAGAAAATACCGAACCCATAAGAATGATAACAGGCCCTTTCCAGAAAGCATACATACACAGTTGTACGAGGATGAAGCTGCTAAAAATGGATGGACAATAATAGCCGAGCATACAACCCAGGGGGATGGCGGTCACAATGGTTAACGCTATAAAAAAATACAAATCAATACTGAAAGCCAGCAAAAAAGGGAATACAAGGTAAAACTGTTCTTCAACCGCCAACGACCAGAAATGCGCCGTATAATGTGAGCTGTTTACCGGGAAATTCTTTGCAAAACATGCCGTTTGTATAAAATCAGGCAGCGTAATGTGGAGATGGAATATAATATTCAGCACTACCAATACCAGTAAAAACAAATAAGCAACAGGCAGTATGCGCAATACGCGGCGGAAATAGAAGTATTTGAGTGAAATGCTCCCATTCCGGAGTTTTTCTTTAAGAAGCAGGGTTGTGATCAAAAAGCCACTGATCACAAAGAATATATGTACACCGGTGTTACTGTCTATCAATAAACCATATTGGTACAAATATTTATTGATTCCAAAATGGGCCAGCAACACGATCAATATAGAAATGCCCCGCAAACCATTCAGCCCAGGATAATAACCCGTCTGCAAAACTTCAGGAACTGTAGTAATGGGAGAGAATAGCTTTTGGAAAAGTTTTTTCAAGGGATGAATATTGGACCTAAGATAAATAGATGGAAGGGAAAATGAAAAAACTTCCGCCTTCGTTTGTGTTGTCACCAACGAATAAGCACCATGCAGTCGAAATCAATACATAACAGTCTGGACTTGTTGGTGACAACACGAACAAGGGCAAAAGACGACATGAGCCCAACCCGTCATGGCGAGGAACGAAGCCATCTCTGCGTTACGAGATCAATATGGCAATTGTCTGTGGTGAAACGTTTGCAAGCTACTCTTTAATAAGCTCATCAT
>JBQCIS010000024.1:0-3275 GCA_051953515.1 Mucilaginibacter sp. | reverse complement strand
AGTACTTACAGAACTTTATTAGGTAAGTATATCGACTTCCAGACTGGTGTTGACCTGCGTTACTACAAAGGTAACCACTATAATGAAGTAACTGACCTGCTGGGCGCTCAATATGTAGCGTTCCCTTATACCGGTAATCCTTCACAGGGTAAAACAGGTGGTAACATAAATGATCCTTCAGGCGTAGTTGGTATTAACGGACTGATCGATTATCATAATATCGATTACATAGAAACCGGTGGTGCATTTGCACAGGCTGAATATTCAAAAGATGATTTTTCTGCATTCGTAACCCTTTCTGGTTCTGAAAATGCTGATGCAAGAAGAGATCCGTTTGATTATTTGAATAGCGATCCTAACCAAAAAAGCCGCTGGGTTAATTTTATCACATATCAGGCCAAAGGTGGTGCAAACTATAATATCAACTCGCAGATGAATGTGTTTGCCGATATCGGTTATTTAACTAAACCACCATATTTCGGTAATGTATTCGAGAAATATACTAATCAAATCAATAAGGATGCAGTATCTGAAAAATTATTGGATTATGAGTTAGGTTACGAGTTCAAGATCCCAACCTTTAGTTTGAAATTCAATCTTTACAGAATGCAGTACAACGACAGGGCATTCACCAACTCGTTTCCCGGAACTGACCAATTAATTTCGGTAAATATTTCAGGCGTTAATGAAGTACACCAGGGAGCTGAGTTAACTCTTAACTACAGACCTGTACAACCTCTATTGATAGGAGGTATGGCTTCAATAGGCGATTATTATTATAACTCAAATGCTGGTCCTGCAACCGCTTACGATCAAACAGGTAAGAGTGTAGGGGTTCAAAAAGAAGTTTTCCTGAAGGGCCAAAAGGTTGGCGACATTGCTCAGGATCTTTTCCAGGGTTATGTAAACTTAACAGTTGCTAAGCAATTAAAGGTAGGTGCTACTGTAAACTATTATGCGCACTATACTGCTTACACTCCGTTTACAAACTATACAGCTCCCGACCAACACCCATATATAATACCAAACTATGCAATATGGTCTGCAAATGCAGTTTACAAATTCAAAATGGCTGGTTTTGATGCTGAGTTGATCGGAAAGGTTAATAACCTGCTGAATTCAAACGTAATAACAGGTGCTTATGACCTCAGTGGTAACAATAATCCGCAAAGTCTGGAAGTATATTGGTTAAACGCAAGAACATTTACAACAACCTTAAAGGTTAAGTTTTAATAATAAAAATATTTGAAAATGAAAAGGACTTATTATTTGATGTTCGTTGGGATGCTAGGGTTTACGGCATGCCAAAAGGAACCGCAATTACTTACGAGTACACATACGGCTTACTCATCACAGCAGAATTATAACATTACTCTAACTTCAGCTGATTATGGTAAACTGAGTTCAGGTTATCCGAAAACCACTAACTCGTTTGATAATCTTGCCGACGCGAATGAATATATCCCGCAGATATTGGATGCAGAATATCTAAATGCTCAGAATGGTTCTACCGCAGCCGTTACTTATACCCAATCTTCGTTATATTTTAAACCTGCTGCTGATAGCCTCTACAACGATGTGTATTACTCTGTCACGAATAGTGATTATTTGCTGTTACCGGGAAATAAATACACCGACTTTTCCTTGAGCCAGGCTTTACAGTGGCTACCATATAAGTATACAAGCCCGGTAGCTAATCAATTGGTTTTACTGAACTTTACCGTTTATCCTTCAACTCAAACCCCACCACCACCTTATTCTTACGTTTATTTCAATGGAGCATGGAAAATGGGATATACTATCCAACCTTCGCAATATGCACAGGCTGGTGTAACCAGATTCTCAACTTCAAATAGTGAAATTGCATTGGCGGGGATGTTTAACATATTCATGAAGAATGATATCACCATTATGGATACGATAAAAAAAGGTGATATAGAGTTTGTTAGCTTCAATTACTATGTTAGCAGCACTAAAACAGACTACCAGAGGGTTAAGCCGCTGCAGTATGATGGTAATAATTTTGTAGCTCCTTATACAACAACTGCAACAGCTACCTATGTTAAGGCAGACGGTGCTTGGCAACCACAACCGATTATTACTTATACTTTAACAAAGGCTGACCTTCAGTTAATTGGAAGCGGCGCTGCCGGTTCAACTTCAGCTAAAGCAAATCTGAATCAGTATGGTGACTTTGACAGCGACTGGAAAACTGCCGATATGAATGCAGCTGTAATTGAATGTTTACTGGTTGATTTCCCTGCACCGAAAACAGGTACTATTTATAAAGTTACTTATCCTAATTACAGTAGCCCTGCACCAGACCCGCTTAGCTTTACCTGGAGCGGTACTGCGTGGGTAGCTCAACAATAAGTACTACACAATTGGTTAATATTATAGGTTAAACACAAAGCCCCGGTTTTTGCCGGGGCTTTTTTGGTTTTGGTAGGCGAGCAAGCCGCTTATATATCGTCTGCCATCTCAATACTTTCCCAGGTTTGTTTTTTATAATAGTGAAACATCACCAGGTTGATGATCACAAACGGGATGATCGCTATCCACACCACCATTTCCCAGCGTGCTATCAGATAATGCACAAAACCGATGCCGCCTATAAAAGCAAGCAGAAGCATACTTGTTACCATCCTGCCGCCGCCTTGTTTCACAATAACCGGCTTTGAGAAAGGTAATCCTTTTACGGTGAATAGCGCCATCAGCATACCATAAATAATACTTACCGACATAGCTAACAAAACATCATTGATAGCCTGCGGTCCCCATACTATTATAATGGGGATGCTGATGATAAGGCAATAGGGTAAAAAGAAGCCAATAACGATGGCTTTGTACATTCCGGATAGCAGCTCCCCGGGATTGGATACCGGAGCAGCATAATATACCCATGCCGATCTGTATTTTTCGCTCATGGATATATTGGCCAGAACGCTTAATAAAACGAACGTACACAAATAAGGCAGGAAAATATAGGCATGGCCGTTTTGCAGATTGTAGATCCTGTCAGAAACGCTGCCCTTTCCATTCAATGCATAATAAAGAAAATAAATAGGTACGTATGCAAAGGCAGGGTACACCTTCAGCTTAAATTCGCGCGAGCGGGCGGCCAGTTTTAAAGTGATCTTAAAGCCGGCGTTCTCAACAGGGCCGGGTGCCACCAGGTTGGCTATTTTATCCATAATGCCCGACGATTTAACCTTTTTTACTTTGGCAGGTGCACTGCTGTTGCCATCAGACGTAGCAATAATGGTTAAACGCCT
>JBQCIS010000023.1:0-10647 GCA_051953515.1 Mucilaginibacter sp. | reverse complement strand
ACCCAATTGAGCTGCCTACACAGGATGAATGGTCAAAAACCGCTCTCCTTCGAATTACAAATGTGAAAAATTATTTGCTTTTTAACACAGTACCTTTTGGATCAAGCCAAAAGTAACAGCCTCAGCGGCAATTGAGCGGTGGAAGAGATAGGTAACGAACTATAAATGCGGGCAATGGCCTTTACGCTTATGTCTTCGACAAGCTCAGACTGACATTGCTTCGAGCGCCTCCGCATGACAACCGCACATTCATTACCTATCGCTCAGAGATTGCCACGTCGCTGCGCTCACACATCCCTGCTAACTTCTCGCAATGACGCGGTTGATAAACTCTTCTCACTTCCCTCCCAATTCTATCACTTCCAAATTCTGTATCTTATCGCCATCAATAGCAAAACGCATCATAGTGCGTACTTTTTGCCAGCCTTGCTTGCCGGCGGCGCCGGGGTTAAGATGCAGGCAGTTGATCTTTTTATCAAAAATCACTTTCAGGATATGTGAATGCCCGCTGATAAACAATTGCGGCGGATTGGTATATATCTCAGGTTTTACAGCCGCATTGTATCTATCCGGATAACCGCCGATATGCGTCATCCAAACATCCACATCCTCGCATTTAAAGCGCAGATTTAAGGGATATGTCCTGCGGATATCCTGCCCGTCGATATTGCCATAAACGCCTTTTAATGGCTTAAACGCCGCCAGTTGATCGGCAAGTTCGATGCTGCCGAAATCGCCTGCATGCCATATTTCATCACAATTTTCAAAATGTTTGAAAACGGCATCGTCAAGGTAACTATGCGTATCGGAAATGAGGCCTATTTTAACCATTATACTACTAAAAAAATAACATACCAAAAGCCACTGCTTGTAAACCCACCATAGCCCCTGACACAATAGCGCCGACTTTAAATTTTTTAATAGTAATAAAGTAAGCTGATATCATTGCAAAAACAAAATTCAGGATTGCAAAATAAATATCGGTCCTGTTATGTACTTCCGGAAATGTTTCAGATGCTACGGGCGCATTGCAGGTGTAGCATGTTTCATAATTTTTTACTAAGAAACAGATGCCCAGTACGAACAAAATTGTTGTAAGGATAAGCGCAAGCACTTTTACATTCATATTAAAATGCAAGAAAGTAAGGTTTCAAAAGCTCTTTATACTCTTCTGAATAAACCCCGACAGACTGATAGATCACAAATTCGCTCGTTTCAACGGGTTTATTGCCAAAGCCCAAACATACAATTTCCCGGTGAGGTTCCGAATCTGAAAAAGACCTGATATTGACTTGCTTTTGCACCTGCATACCATTTTGCGCGGCCAATAATTTCACTTCTGCAGCAGTTTCTACAGGCAATACCAACCAGCATAAACCATCCGGGGATAAATGCGCCGAAACATCTTTCATTAATCGCTCAAAGAAATCAACGTCCGTATGCTTGGCCTGCTTTTTCTTTTCCTGCGGAGATTTGAGTGAATTGATATAGAATGGAGGGTTGGAAACGATCAGATCGAATTTTTCTCCGCTATGCTGTTCGAAATACTCATTGATACCGGACGGATGGATATGCAATCGCCTTGCAAAGGACGAGTTCTCAAAATTCCGTTTAGCGGTTTCGGCAGCGGATTGGTCTATTTCTACCGCATCTACCCTTGCATCATTAAACCTTTGAGCAAGCATCAAAGCGATAACGCCTGTGCCCGTACCAATATCCAGTATCTTTTGGGGCCGATCTGCCGCAGCCATTGCACCAAGCAAAACGCCATCGGTATTGATCTTCATGGCGCAGCCTGCCTGATCAACGGAGAATTGCTTGAATTTGAACACACTCATGGCTATCGTTCCACAAATTCAATGGGTAACCTGTCAGGATCATTAAAAAAAGTGAACCGCTTCCCGGTAAATTCGTCTATCCGTATCGGCTCTACGGCAACTCCATGCTGCTCCATGTGTGCAACAGCCACGTTTATATCATCTACCTCAAAGGCCAAATGGCGCAAACCTAAAGCTTCCGGACGCGATGGCCGCATTGGTGGGTGAGGAAACGAAAAAAGCTCGATCTGGTATTGCCCTGCAACTTCCAGATCGAGCTTGTATGATTGGCGTTGTTCGCGATATACTTCGCGAACAACTTTTAGTCCTAATATTTCAGTATAAAAGTGCTTCGACTTTTCGTAATCCGAGCAAATAATGGCTATATGATGTACCCGGTTAAGTTTCAGCATTATTCGCCTAAAATGTTATGCAGCACATTGTCATACACCATTTTGATGTCGGTAATATGGCCGAACAACTGTTCATCCACGTTCAGGTAGCCGTCGCTTACGGTACCCAGCAGGCTAAATTCAACTTCACTCGTCGCCATCATCTCAACAAAACGCTCCTGGTCAGCTGGCGCAACGCTTACCACTACCCTGCCCTGGCCTTCGCCAAACAGGAAAGCATCCTTACGGATAGCACTATCGGTAGCAATATCAAAGCCCAGCCCATTTGGCAATGCCGACTCTACCAGCGCTACATACAAACCACCGTCGGCAACATCATGTGCAGACTGGATGATCTTATGCTGGATGAGCTGTTTTACTACCTGGTGCATATCATATTCCTTATCCATATCGAAATAAGGCGCTGGTGCAGCCAGTATTTTATGCCATGAAGCCAAATATTGTGATGATGCGATATCGTTAACCGACTCACCAATCAGGTAGATCAGGTCATCAGGCTGTTTGAAGTCTGAAGTCATGATATTGCTCTTATCATCCATTATACCCAGCATACCGATGGTTGGCGTAGGGAACACCGAACCACCATCAGCAGATTGGTTATAAAAGCTCACGTTACCGCCGGTAACCGGGGTGCTGAACTTGCGGCAGGCATCGCCCATACCTTTTATGGCGCTTACAAACTGCCAGTAAACTTCCGGAATGTAAGGATTGCCAAAGTTTAAACAGTTGGTAATAGCCACCGGATCGCCGCCTGCGCAGGTAATGTTACGGGCAGCCTCGGCAACTGCTATAGAGCAGCCTTTCTGCGGATCGGCATATACATAGCGCGAGTTACAATCGGTTGTAATAACAATTGCCTTTTCGGTACCGATAACGGATACCACTGCCGCGTCGCTCGGACGGTTGGTGGTCATGGTAGAAACACCTACCATAGAGTCGTACTGATCGGTTACCCAACGTTTTGAAGCAATATTGGGGTGAGATATTAAATGCTCGGCAACCGCAATCAGGTCTTCCGGCTCTGTAATATCATCTATATTAAATTTCTGATTTTCGGCGAAATAAGCAGGTTCGCGGTATTCGCGGTGATAAACAGGTGCGCCGCCGCCTAACACCAGGTCATCAGCAGGCACATCGGCAACCAGTTCGCCATGCATGTAATATTCCAGGCGCTGGGTATCGGTTACTTCACCAATAATAGCACAATTCAAGTCCCATTTATCGAATACGGCTTCCACCTCTTTTTCGCGGCCTTTGTGCACCACAATAAGCATACGCTCCTGCGATTCGGAAAGCAATATCTCGAAAGGTTTCATATTTTCCTGGCGGGTTGGCACCTTGTCCAGGTCGATACGCATACCGTGCTCACCTTTTGCCGACATTTCGGAGTTGGAGCAGATAATGCCCGCAGCGCCCATGTCCTGCATGCCTACCACGGCTCCGGTTTTGATCACTTCAAGCGTAGCTTCCAGCAACAGTTTTTCCTGGAACGGGTCGCCCACCTGTACGGCAGGTAAGTCATTCACCGAATCTTCGGTAATATCTTTTGATGCGAAAGCCGCACCATGTATACCATCCTTACCGGTAGCCGAACCAACTATGTAAACCGGGTTGCCTACGCCATAAGACGTAGCCGATACGGTTTCGCCGGCCTTTACAATACCTGCCGAAAACGCATTCACCAGCGGGTTAACGTTGTAGCATTCGTCAAAGAACAGCTCGCCGCCAACAGTTGGTATACCAAAAGCATTGCCATAGTGGCTGATGCCTTTTACCACACCTTTAACCAGCCATTTTGTACGATCGAGGGCAAGATCGCCAAAACGCAGCGAATTGAGCTGCGCGATAGGCCTTGCACCCATAGTGAAAATATCGCGGTTAATACCGCCTACACCCGTTGCTGCGCCCTGGTAAGGCTCCAATGCCGACGGGTGATTGTGCGATTCGATCTTAAACGCGCAGCCTATGCCGTCGCCTAAGTCAACCAATCCGGCGTTTTCCTCGCCCGCCTTTGCCAGCATACGGTCGCTGTCGCGCGGAAGGGTTTTAAGCCAGGTGATGGAATTTTTATATGAACAGTGCTCGCTCCACATTACCGAAAAGATAGACAGTTCGGTAAAATTAGGTACGCGCCCTAATATTTCTTTTATACGATCAAATTCTTCGGGTAAAAGGCCCAGATCTTTGGCGGTTTCAACGGTGGTTAATTCCTGGTGCTCCAATGTTTTGTAATTAGTTGAAAAGATGCGCAAAATTAGCAAAAACTGCCGACAAAGCCGAAAGAAAGTAAACACTTAATGCACCTTTGTTGATATTAAGCAAAACAAGGGCAAACAAAAGGCCTAAACCTCTCATTCGCCCTTTCACAATCAAAAAACAAGTACAACTATATAAGGTTTAGGAATGGTTTAATTATCATCGTCACCTAACTGGAAGTTGATAGGTATGGTATATTGCACACGTACCGGGTGATTGTTCTGAATACCGGGGTCCCATGCAGGCGCAAGCTTCAGTACACGCAATGCTTCTTCATTTGTTCCGTAACCCGGCCCTCGTACAATCGTTATGTTCGAAAGACTGCCATCTTTTTCTATAATGAAGGACATAAACACCTTGCCCTGTATATGTGCTTCAGAGGCTTCTTCCGGATAGCGTAAATGCTTGCGTAAAAAATTCTCAAATGTTCCAAATCCGCCTTTTGGCAAAGGTTCGCGTTCAAGGCCTATACCACCGTTGTTAACATCATCCCCTCCTCCCGGAGGCCCTGAAGGCCCTTTTGGCACATCAATCGACGTTCCATTTGGCGTTCCTGACGTTGTTGTACTGCTTAATACTTTGCCTTGTAACTCAGTCATTGTTGGTGGTTCTTTTACAACATCCACGTCGGGTTTAACAACCAATGACGGAGACTGCACTGTAGCTATATGCTGCTGTGGTGCCGGAGGTGTTTTGGGCGCTTTAGGCAAAGGTTGTTTAACAGGCGGCGTCTGTGGCGGCATAGTCATGTGGATCAACGGCACCTCGGTCATTTTCACGATCTCAACTTTATGGATCGCCGGCTTCAACACTACACCAAACACAAATGCAACAACGAGGATACTAACAAACATAATCCCGAGCGCTTTCAGCATCACTTGCGGATAATGTTGCCTCAACTCATAAGCGCCGTATTCCTTGTTACGGTCGGAAAATACAAGATCGAGCCACTCGTTCCTGTACAGATCAAATTTGGAGATAAGCATGGTGATTGAAATTTAGTTTTATATTGTTACGTAAATCTACAACACTTATTTCAACATTGTTGCAATAACTAAATTATTTAACATTTTTTAACATAACGCAACATAATTGCAACAAAAAACCGCCTTTAGGGCGGTTCAAAGCATGTTGGTATGCTAAATTTTGTTTACCAATCTTTAGTCATGATCACTTTTTTCCTGGCTTCTTTAGGTGCAAGTGCAGATATTTTAACCATCGCACGTTTCAATTTCTCGCCAAATTGCTTGCAATATGTACCCGTTTCGTCGAGAGACAATACAAGATCGTGCTTATCCAGCTTTTTCGCGCCATTCTCCAGCGGCATCTCCATCCCCTGTTCTGGTACAGAATTGCCGTAACGGTCTGTTTTGTGCGGCGTATACACAAAGTCCGTTAACCAGTAACGGTATTTACCATCTTTGCATTCAATAAAATAGGTATAGCTCACCTCGCCGTAAATATGCTTTATTACCGAAAGCGTACTTGCAATTAAAAACTTACCGCTACCGGTAAAGTTTCCGCTTGCGGCGGCTTTTTCTACTTTATTTTGCGGATAATCGGTTTTCAGGAAATAAAGTGCACGAGCCTGCAGTGTATCGGTGGTCAGTCCCGGTTGTTCAACCACCTGGTAATAAATATACTTATTTTGCTCGTTGAACGAAAGCAAATCCTTTTGCGCAGAAGCAACACGTGCGGCAAAGAGGCACATCAGCACAAGAAATATCCTTTTCATGCATTAAAGATAGAAAGCCGCTCCGGAAAAACGGAGCGGCTTATCACAATTAAACAAAACTATATTTAGAAAGCATAAACAGCTGCTAATACAAATTGCGCCGCGCTGGTTGCAGGAATACCATCGCTATCCCTGAAAGTGCTGTAGGTTTTGTTATTAACGTTATCAACCCTGATCTCAGGTATGAGGGTAAACGGACCTGATTTGATATTGGCCGAGAAGGTTGAGCCAAATACATTGCCACCCGGCAGCGGACCAGCCAATCCGGTACCTTTAGAGCTGGTTGAGAAGTATTCCTCCCTCAAACCAAGCGTAACGATCTTAGATACCGCCAGTTGAGGATAAATGGCAACGCCTGAATAACCGTAGGTAACCGGACCAAAGCCATAGTGAGCAGGGCTGAATGTAGCCGCGTTTAAACCTAATTTAAATGCACTGGTGATCTGGTAGTTTGTGGTTAAATCGAAAATGGTACCAGAAGTTGGGCCGATAGCAGTATTCAGGTACACAGTCCAGTTCTTTACCGGGATCAGCATCAATTGCGCACCAAAGGTTGATACGTCGTGCTGCGAGGTGTAAACATTCCACTCGTCATTAAATATACCGGCCATTAAGCTGGCTTTATCAGAAAAGGTATAAGTTAATTTTAACCCTGCATTCTGGAATGGGCCATTGGTGAACAGATACGAAGTAGAATAGTTGAAATTGCCTGCAGGCGAGATAACTTCATATCCAATAAAAGTAGACATATAACCTGCTGTAGCGTTCAGTTTTGAAGTAAGGTTATATGAAACGTACAAGTTCTGGATGTGGTAACCTGAAGTTGGGATAGATTGATCGCTGCGCGGACCGAAAGACAACTCACCAACAAATGACGCGTTGCCTACAGACTTTTTCAGGCCCAGGTCTACCATACCTATCGATGCTGAATTATTATCAGAAGCAAAGCTGGTAGGGATATTACTATGGCCCGAGAAATCGTCCTTATAATAAGTATCCACTGAGCCAAAAAGCACTAAAGGGGCATCCTGCGTAGTCTTAACAGTATCCTGTGCTTTTGACGTGAGTGCAAATCCGGACGCGGCAAATAGTAAAAGTAAAAGTTTCTTTTTCATTGTTTAATAAATAGTTGAGGTTAAAAAAATAAAGGTTGCTTGATTTGAAGCGGTACATCTGCATATCGCGACACCTTGTACCAAATAGGTGCCATTATTGAAAATACATATACAACAAGCTAAAATTCAGTTGGTTACAATAATTAATGCGAGAAAAACCCAGGAAATAAAGAACCAGTGTCTATCAAAATGATAGCGCTAATGATAATTGCAAGAAGTTTGTCGGGTTTTAAAACCTTGTGCTGGTGGTATGGTTGAGATACGCACCGCACAAGGGTTAATTTGTCAGTTAAAGTTTAATAAGGCGGGTTAGGCTGATACAACGTCTTTTGACTTTTCGAACAGGCCGCTAAGGCTAACGTCGCTGTCTTCCAGATCATAAACCGAAGCACCGTGGTCGAATGCGTCCAAACCACCTGGGCCTGTTTCTCCGTGAGCTTCTACACGCAGCTTCCAAGGATGTGGCAGCATCATGATCAGTTTCATCATTGCCCAGGTAACCAGAAAGGTTGCTATGGCTATAGTGAACGTACCGAATGCCTGCGCTTTCAATACGCTTAAGTCGCCACCGTAGAACAAGCCTTTTACAGGAGCAGAGTTATCGGCACCGTAAGGACCGGTAGCACCATACTTACCGCAAGCGAACAAGCCTAACGATAATGTACCCCAGATACCTGCAAAACCGTGTACCGGAACAGCGCCCAGCGGGTCATCTATACGTAGATACTCTAACAGGTGGATACCTGCAAATACGATGAAACCCGCAACACCACCCAGCATAACGGCGCCAAATGGGCTAACCCAATAGCAAGGGCAAGTGATAGCTACAAGGCCTGCAAGGAAACCGTTGGTAGTAAAACCAAGATCGAATTTTGTTTTGGTTGGGCCCCACCATAAAGCAGCGAACATAGCAGTGATACCGCCGGCGCAAGCAGCCAAAGTTGTGTTGGTAGCCACGCGGCCTATACCTTGCATATCCATTGCAGAAAGTGTAGAACCAGGGTTAAAACCATACCAGCCGAACCATAGGATGAAACCACCCACAGCGCCAACCAGCAGGTTGTTGCCAGGAGGCATACCACCGCCGTCGCGGGCAAACACACGGCCTATACGTGGGCCTAATACAACCGCACCTGCAAGCGAGGCTACACCGCCTATAGTATGCACCACTGTAGAACCGGCGAAATCGCGGAAACCCTGGCCTAAGCTTGCCCAGAAGTTACCGGTTGAGCCCATTAAAGCCAACCAGCCGTCAGGACCCCATGCCCAGTGACCGATAATTGGATAGATAAAACCGGTGATACCGATAGAGTAAAGGATATCGCCACGGAAACCGGTACGACCGATCATAGCGCCCGATACGATAGTAGAGCAGGTATCGGCGAATGCATACTGGAATATCCAGTGTGCAATCACCGGCACACCTGTACTTGCATAGGTATCAGGAATATTTTGAAGGAAGAACCATGAGCCGCCACCTTTTATAGATGGATCGCCATGCCAGCCGATGAAGCCATTGCCCCAGCCGAACATGAACGCATAACCCATAGCATAGAATAAAATACCGCAAAGACAAGTATCAAAGATACATTCCATCAGTACGTTAACTGTTTCGCGTTTACGGGCGAAACCAGCTTCGAGCATGGTGAAACCGGCCTGCATACCAAATACCAGGAACGCGGCTACCAGCGTCCAAACGGTATTGATAGAATTCATCATGGATGTTTCAAGGTCGGTTGGTTTAGGAGCTGTTGCAGCGTGAGCCGACGTACCAAGTAAACCTGGCAATGTAACCATCACTACAAGCACTGCCAATACACCAATCATTTTACCTGTCAGGATGGTTGCACCCAGCCGCCACCTCTCTCGCACCAGCTGCCCGAAGCCACTGAAGGAGCTGAACTTTGTTGATTTTACTTTCATTGTTTGTTTAATTTAATTTAGTTTGATTTGATTGCTATAATATCTACCTAAGATGCGATTGAATTGAATTTTTGAAACCCGAACGCCACATACTCATCAACAATTTCAAAATTCATTACCAAAATCATATTTACATCTAATTTTTCTTAAAATTATTTCAATTTTTTATCAAAAACAAATTTTCACATAAAAAATTGTGAAAAAAACTTAAAAATTATCAAAATAATAAAATACAAACGCAAAATCAGTGGTGTTTTAATAAATTTTCAAACGCTTATTTTACAAAAACCAGAAACACTAAATAAAAATTTAAACTAAAACACACTAAAACGAGTAAAAAAACATCAACGCCACGCAAAAAATCGATCAAAAGGAAGAAAAGACTCAGAAAAACACGCCATTTCTCATAAAAAACATCACAAAATATAATAAAACATCAAAAATCGCATAGAAATAACTTCCATAATAAAAGCACAGGCATAACATTTCATTTTAAAACTTACATGATATTTTAAATGATAATTCTATTTTTGGGATAGCTTTAATTATAAAACTCCTAAAGAATGTCTAACATACGGTTCGACGCGCTACGCGCAATTCAAAACAGGGTTATACCCGAAGTAAAATTCCCGGCCTTAAAAATCTCCGAATATTACGGTGCCAACGTTTTCGATAAAAAGAAAATGAAAGAGTACCTGTCAACAGATGCATACCAAAGTATTATCAGCTCTATAGAGAAAGGCGAGCCCATCCCACGTGATATGGCAGAGCAGGTAGCTTCGGCCATGAAATCCTGGGCAATTGGCAAAGGCGCTACACACTACACGCACTGGTTCCAGCCGCTAACCGGATCAACCGCCGAAAAGCACGACTCATTCTTCGAAGCAATGGAAGGCGGTGACGGTATAGAAAAATTCTCTGGCGATGCCCTCGCCCAACAGGAGCCTGATGCGTCAAGCTTCCCGAGCGGCGGCATACGCAATACTTTCGAGGCACGTGGTTATACCGCATGGGATCCATCCTCACCTGCCTTTATTATAGCACGCACGCTTTGTATCCCTACCGTATTCGTTTCATACACCGGCGAAGCGCTGGATTATAAGGTACCACTATTAAAGGCATTATCTGTACTGGACAAGGCAGCGGTGGACGTTTGCCACTATTTTGATAAAGGCATAGAGAAGGTAAACGCATCGTTAGGCATTGAGCAGGAATATTTTTTGGTAGACAGTGCCCTATTTAACGCCCGGCCCGACCTGCACCTTACCGGCCGTACATTGTTTGGTCACATGTCTGCAAAAAACCAGCAGTTGGAAGACCATTACTTTGGTTCGATACCCGAACGTGTGTACGCTTATATGCAGGACCTGGAAACCGAAGCCCTGCAA